>JABIWD010000026.1 GCA_018701105.1 Candidatus Uhrbacteria bacterium
TAACTTGGACGGCAGTATATGGAATACGGTTCAACAGTATGCCGCTGAAGCTGGAGCAAATCTAAACAACTCACAGTTGGTGGAGCTTTCCAAGCAGGTTGCGTTAGACAATATGGTTGATGTGCCAGTATGGGATGTTGCAAGCGGAGCGGGCGCTGAGTTACATACACAGATGCAGCCACGAATGATCGTGCTCGATGCAGTCGATAACTATCTCAAGACAATCTAACCTATGGAAGAACTAACACTCGAACAAAAAGCAAAGGAGCTTGGTGAGTTGCTTGCTAACACCACGTTTCCGCAGAAGGTTGTCGAAAAGATTTTGGATAATCTCAGCGTGATGACAGAGGGTGAGATGGATATTTTACTCGATGCCTTAAGGAACGAGAGAGATAGACTGTTCAAGCTCTCCGTAATGATGGCTGATTTTGCAGAGTACGTTGACGACAAAATGGACGCGCAAACTGCTACATCGTTGCAGGAAATCGCTGACATGAACAAGGAACAAGAGGAGCTTATGGCGCAGGACAAGGCAGAGCTCGTGGAGCTCTTGCAGAAGGCTAAAGCGGCTCAAACAGAAGCTTAAACAAGCGCCCACGGTTTATCCGTGGGTTTTGGTTTAATTTATCTTGACAATTAGGGTAAAAACGTGCTAGGTTGAGCCATCTATGAATATTCAAAACCGCGCTAATAACAAGGTCGTTGACCTTATTTTCAACAATATTAAGATCATTGCTCTTTTGTTCCTTTTTCTCATAGTTTTTGGAACAGCTACCTTTGCAAACATTCCACGTGGAGGGTTTCCTGAGGTTACGGTGAACATCGCTATGGTGACTGTGCCATATCCAAATGCAACCGCGCTTCAAGTAGAAGACCAGATTGCCGGACCATTGGAAAGTGCTTTGGATGCGATTGATGACGTTGAGAGCGTTGAAACCGTATCGACGGATAATGCCGGAGTTGCAGTTGTGACTATCGACGCGCAGGCTAATATAAATGACACTGTTGCAGAGATTGCTGATGAGGTGAAAGCTATTCGTTTCCCAGATGATGCGATGGATCCCATCGTGGACAAGTTTGATGTTGCCATGGTTGGTGACTTTATGATTGGTGTTACTGGTGTTACAGACCCTTGGGTTTTGTATGAGGTGACTCAGGATATTGAGAACGAGTTGGGGTCAGTGGATGGTATTTCAAGTATTGAGCAGATGAACCCGCTAACACCTGAGCTTGTCATTACATTCAGACAGGATGATTTGGATAAATTCAGTTTGGCGCGTCATGAGGTAGAGGGCATTCTAAAGCTCGCTAACTTCAATGCGCCTGTTGGGTCATTCAAGAATGCTGAGAATCAGGACGTGAATGTGAGTATCGAGAAGAGGGTTGATACAGTAAATGAGTACAAGGTTTTCGAGATTGCGGACGGTGTGATGCTACAGGAAGTAGCAAACGTAGAGATCTTGATGAACAACAATAATAAGTACAACCGGATTGGCTTCAGAGATGAGGGTGATCCTCTTTCTGATTTCAATATTGAGCGCGCGATCGTGATGTCCATTTACAGTGATAAAGGTTCTGACCTTTTGACCTTGGAAGACGACCTACACGCAAAGATTGAGCAGATTGAAAGCAAGGAGAAGTACGATGGGGTGAATGTTGTTTCGATGTTCTCTATGGCCGAGTCAACTCGTCTTCAGATCGACGAGATTCAGGGATCGCTACTTGGACAGCCAATCGATTCACTTGGAAGCTTCTCATTCCTTGGTTACCTGTTCGGAGGACTATTCCTCGTTGTTCTATTGCTATTCGTCTTCATGAACGCGCGTATCGCCATCATGGCGGCACTTGCCATCCCGTTGTCACTCTTTGTGACGACGATCTACCTGAGCATGATTGGTATAGGTTTGAACACACTTGTGCTGTTTGCCATGATTTTGGCGATTGGACTTGTGGTTGACCCTACAATTGTGTTCTTGGAGTCAATGCAGCGCTTTAAGGAGCAGGGATTCGATGGACATGAGTCTGCTGTAAAGACAATCAAGACGGTTGGAGTGGGAATCACATTGGCAGTTTTGACAAACATTTTGGTGTTCGTACCGTTTGGAATCGTTTCTGGTTTCTTTGGTGAGATTATCAAGTTTATCCCAGTGACGATCATCCCATCGATGGTAGCGTCACTATTGATCCCAGTTCTATTCATGATGCCGGTTGCCGCAAAGGTGCTGAAGCCAAGAAAGAACATTGATCGTAGCGTTGATCCTGAGCTTGTTGGAGTTTGGAAAGTATCTCGTGCGATTGGGAAAGCGGTTACTTGGACATTGAAAAAGGGAAAATGGTTCGCATTCATGCGTATCGTGATCGTGGCATTGGCTCTTGCGTTGCCGTTTGCGATTCAGGGAGCGTTGATTTCGACTGGGGAAGTTGAAGTTGTACAGTTCTCATCAGCTGCGGATTCGGATGCCTTCTTTATACAGGCGACACTTGATACTGCTACTGATTTTGAGGATGCTGTTTACGATGTAGCCGTTCCTATCCAGGACATGGTTGCAGCACAGCCAGAGGTTCGTGACTTTAGCTATATGCAACAGTCAGGGAACTCGTACATGCTGTTGGTGAATCTATTGCCGTACCAAATGCGTGAGGATGAGGGTATGCGGACATCTATTGAGCTCGTTGAGGACATTGAGGAAGTCATCAAGCAACTAGAGCTTGATGCTGAGTTCTTCGTCCTTGCAGATGGAGCTGGTCCATCTCTTGAAGAGTTTGCCGTAAAGGTGAGATTACTTGGAGACGATTCCGAGGTTTTGGCAGTTGCGTCCGAAGATGTTCAGCAGTACTTGCTTTCACTTGAAGGTGTTACTGAGGTACAAGATAACGTGTCAGATGTGACATCAGGTGGATCCATCGTACTTGAGCTGGAGGATGACGATATGTTCACACGTAATCCAATGATGGTTTACGGATTGATTTCAAACCAGATTTCAGAAAACGATATTGGAACAGTAACGATCTCGGACACAAAGTTCGACATCGTGTCTAAGATAGAGCCTAGAGTTGCGTCTGTTGACGAGCTTAAGGACATCGTGGTGTTTGATGCACCGGACGAGCTTCCTCCAGGAATGGAAGAGGAGATTGTTGACGTGAATGTTGGAGACTTGATTGTTGGAGTGAAAGAATATGCTCCAGAATCGATTCGTCGTGCAAATGGAAAGCGATACATTGAAGTGTCAGCTGCGATATCTGAGGATGTTACAGCATTGGAGATTCAGAATTTGCTTGACGAATACTTGAGTCCTGAGAAACTTGTATCGCTCGGACTCACAGAGGACGCGACAGACTTTAAGGGAGAGGCAGACTCAATTACGAAGTCGTTTACAGAGCTTGGAATATCTTTGCTCGTTGCGATCTTCATGATTTACGTGTTGCTAGTTGCGTTCTTCCGATCGTACCTAGAGCCGTTCATTATCCTGTTTGCGATCCCATTGGGATTGATTGGAGTGATACTCGCGGTTTGGGCAACAACCGGTCAGCTTGGATTCCTTGAGCTACTTGGGGTTGTGGCGATGGCGGGAATTGTTGTTAACGTGACGATTCTGCTGCTCGACTACGCAAACCAACAGTTGAAGCGAGGAGTGTCACCAGAGAAGGCGATTGCAACATCGGTTGCAGTGCGCTTTAGACCGATTGTACTTACACAGCTAACAGCGTTCGGATCATTGGCTCCATTGGTGTTCATTTCACCATTCTGGAAGGGGCTCGCAGCCGCTATCATCTGTGGTATTGCCAGCTCGGCACTGTTGTCACTGTTTGTGACTCCTGTGCTGTACGTATGGGTGAATAAGATCGGCAGAGGATTGAAGATGCTTCCAAAGACTTTCAACAAGTTGAAGAACAAGATGAAACGAAAACCAGCACCTACACCTACGACAGTATCGTTCGTGAAGTAAAAACAAAACACCCTCGTCGATTACGGCGAGGGTGTTTTTGTTATGCGAGGTTTTCCTGAACAAAGTCCCAGTTCACATGCTCCCAGAATCCCGAGATAAATGCTCCACGGTCGTTCTTGAAGTCTAGATAATACGCGTGCTCCCAAACGTCGAGTGTGAGTAGTGGCGTGAGATCTGTGCCGGCTGGTGTCTCGGCGTCGTGTGTGTCGACGATCTTGAGCTTGCCGTCGCCGTCTTGCACGAGCCAGGCCCATCCGGATCCGAAGTGCTTGCCTGCGGCGGTTGCGAATTGCTCTTTGAAGGCGTCGATACTGCCAAAGTCACGATCTATTGCAGATGTGAGGTTACCTTGAGGTTCGCTCGAGCTCTCGCTCAGGCAGTTCCAGAAGAACGAGTGGTTGAAGTGTTGAGCCGCAAGGTTGAAGATCTTCTGATCGGATCCTCGTGATGACTTGATCACGTCGACGAGTTCTTTATCTGCGAGGTCGTGATCGAGTAAAGCTGCGTTGAGCTTTGTAACGTAACCGGCGTGATGTTTCCCATGATGACGGTCGAATGTCTCGTCGGACGTCCAGTCCTTGAAAGCTGTAGAGTCGAAGGGAAGTTCAGGTAATGTGTGCATAATTTCGGTAATTCGTTTCAATTATCAGTGCTTTTGTATTCTATCAGAGATCATTAGGACTCGTCATTCTGAGCGGGAGCGTTAGAATCTCATCATGCAAGAGCCCACATCTAGAAGTATGAGATCCTCACGTCGTTCCTCCTCAGGATGACGGCTGCCCAACGTGATATAATCACTGCGTATGAAACAGAAAGTAAAAAAGCAGGTGCAAGGTTTTGTTGTGTTCGTGCGTGAGCAGGGTGTGATGGGGTTGGCTATTGGTTTTGTTTTGGGTGGGTCGACAAAAGAGTTGATATCGAGTTTTGTTGATGACATCATTCGACCGATTCTTGAGCTTATGATCGGATCTACAACCGGATTGGAGGGACTCACGTTCTATAGCATCAGATACGGGTCATTTCTTGTTGCATCAATCGACTTTTTAATGATAGCTGCCGTCGTATACTTCGTGTTTAAAGGATTCAAGTTGCATAGGCTCGACCTCAAGAAAGAAAAGAAATAATGTTTCACGTCACACTTCTTACAATTGGAAAGCAGAAGAATGGTCCTTATGCGGACCTTGTTTCTGATTATCTGAAACGGTTGTCGCCGTATGCGAAGGTTTTCCGACAGGAATTGCCGGAGATGCGCTTTCATAGCGTGGCGGATCGTAAAAAGGTCCTGGATCAAGAGATGGCGTTGATTCGTGATGCGGTTAGAGATGATGGCGTGATGATAGTGCTCGATGCGGACGGGAAACAGTTTGACTCTGCACACTTTGCGGCGAAGTTGAAAGATTTGTCCGAGCAGGAGACGCGGCCACTGGTCTTTGTTGTCGGAGGCCCGCTTGGACTACACGATGAGCTGAAGGCTAAGTGTGACCTCTCGTTGTCGCTGTCACCAATGACAATGCCGCATGAACTTGCGATGGTTGTCTTGTCTGAACAGATCTACAGAGCGATGACGATACTGACGAATAAAACTTACCATTACTAAAAGACCGCGTGTGCGGTCTTTTTTATTTTGGAAAAGAAGTGCCTGCCCGGAGCGATCCGGGCAGGCGGTGAAGTGATCTGTGGTGATCAGCCGTGACGGACGCGGGTCTCGCTGCCCATGTCGACCGTGTCGACGCGCATGTCGTCGATCCGCACGACGCGGAAGTCCGCGTTGAGGATGAGCTCCTCGGGGTGGTTCTCACCCGTGTTGTCGGTGAACTCGACGCACCGACGGTCGTCGGTGTAGAGCGCGGTCGGGCGCCAGCCGGGCATGATCGACTCTCCGTAGACCTTGATCACCAGTTCGATCGCACCTTCGGCGGTGTCGGCTTCATTCAGAATCTGCATCAGCGTCAGCATGTAGTTGCTCCTCTCGAGCATCAAGTGTTTCTATCTACGCGAAAAATATCATAAAAATCCCTATTTGTCAACCGTAGTGCTCGACACGACCTGCTATAATAGGCTAAGGTTACATCTATAAAAATATGAAAGCAGCACGATACATAAAATGGAGCGCTATAAGCATTGGAGCTGTTGTTTTGTTTCTGTTGTTTTTCTCGCATGCGATGTGCCCAGCGGGGCAGTGTAGTGATGTTAGTGGATGGTCGATATCGGGCGATATCGCGCGTATGCTTGGCTTTTACGAGGATGTGGAGCTTCCGGACGAGGTTAATGTATTGGTGATTGGCGTAGACTCGCGAAAGGGCTCAGATACCGTGCATTGTGATGCTATCCATATGGTCCACATCGATCTTGTTGATGAGACTATGCATTTTGTGAATGTGCCGCGTGGGACATTCAGTTACATTCCTGGGCAACCTCCCGAGGAGCAGTACCTTGCTAACGTATGTGATTATATAGACGTTGATACTTTTGTTGAGCGCGTGAACGTCATTACTGGGTACGAGGCGGACTATCGTGTGCAGGTTGGCTTCTCTCAAGCTCAGGGACTCTTACGTGCACTCGACTTCAACCCCACGACGACCTTGCAGTATCTTCGACATCGTCAGAGTTATGCAATTGGTGATCCTCAGCGAAGCTACAACCAGTCGATTTTCTTGAGCGACCTTGTTATGAATCGCATGGACATTGTAGACTCGATCCCGCTACCTGCGCGCTTTGCATTGTTCAAGCTCGTCGACACAGATATGTCACACAGCTTTGCAGATGCGTTGTACTCGTGGTTGGCGAACAGTGACATTCCCGGAGACACGGAACGGATCACGCATGCAACAAAACCAGCCTGGACTCCTGTTGCGTTTGAGATGCGATTCGACGAAGAGAACGCGGAAGAGCAGTTGCAGTCTCTACACAAAGTTTTGCGATACTACGACCCCTCATTTAAGGTGTCAGACCTTCAATCTATCCTAAAGAACTACATCGACGAGCACGTAGCAAGCTCATATTCCAAGTTAGTTAACGGCGATCTTGTTGGAGCTCGAGAAAGTCTAGACTTTGTTACCGATCAGCAATTGTGGCATCAGGTTGAAGATGCGAGTTCACGAAAAGAGCTCATGGTTGAGGTAGCGGTACTTGATAGTTCTATTGTGTGGTATGAGAGTTATCAACAGGATAGGGCGCTAGGATTAGCGACGACGTTGATTGGATTATTGGAGCTCGAGGAAGAATCGGCGCCATCCATTCTGAAAATTAAGACGCATTTAACGGAGCTTTTGGAAGATCGAACTTGACATCGGAATTAGAATAGTCATACAGGTGTGGATAAAAACTGGATTTATTTTCCTAATGGGGGTACACTTTTCGCAAATTCATTAATGATTTTGATCATATGGCAAAAGGACTTACAAAGTCACAGTTGATGACACAGTTGGCAGAGGTTTGGGACATGCCCAAGAAGGACGCTATCGAGCAGTTCGAGAAGCTTATTGGAATGATCCAGACAGAAGTTAAGGAAAAGGGAGAGCTCATGCTCCCAGGACTCGGTAAGCTTGTTAAGCAGCACCGAAAGGCGCGAATGGGACGAAACCCAGCTACTGGAGAAGCTATCCAGATTCAGGCAAAGACAGTTGTGAAGTTCCGAGTGAACAAAGCAGCAAAAGAGGCAATCCTCTAGTCAAAATAAAACACCGCCTTCGGGCGGTGTTTTGGTATACTGGTAAAACATGAAAACACACTTCGCAAAACCATTACCATTTACGCCTGAATTTCTTTTGCGTAAAGCTGGGTACGCTCCGCATCATGATCGAAGAACAGGGAAGTCGAGTTATACTCGTAAAGTGACACGTGAGTTTTACCCAAGGTTTCACCTATACGTGATGGAAACAGATAAGGTTGTCACGTTCCATCTACACTTAGATCAAAAGAAACCGAGCTACGGCGGCACTAGCGCCCATGCTGGGGAATATGAAGGCACGGCAGTGGAAAACGAGATGGCACGTCTAAAACAGGCCCTACATAAGGCTGCTAGGGGTTGATTGTTGACATATCTAGCGTTATAGGCTATTATTCGGTCCATCAAGGGATTGAGATCGCAAACGTTCTTATCTCTGCAACTCATCTCTTTTATCTATACTATCTATGTCAAAGAAGCGAAAAAACCCATCAACTGGTGTTAAGTGCCCAAAGCTTAAGTCAGTTACACGAAAGACAAAGCGAGGCGTTATCAAAACTGGTAAGCATCGTATATAAAGAAACTCCCGAGGCCAGTTGGCCTCGGGTTTTTTGTCGTCGTCGTTGCGGTCAGCGAGCCGATCGGATGATGGACACCACGACTAGCAGCGCACCAAGCACCATCGGGAACATCGCGATCGCGAATATCACGGGGGCGTCTTCTTGTCGAATATGGGCACTGTTCTGGTCGGTGATCCAGAGCAGCATGATCGACACGAAGATGAGAACGAATCCTGACATGTAGAACCGCATCGTCACGGTGCCATCAGTGTCTCTGGCGGTCATCTTGTCGAGAGCCTGCCAAAGCCTCTTGAACGAGACCCGCGGCATCTCCACGATCGGATGACCGTGAGCGATGCGTCGCCGGACGATCCGCGTCACTCCGAGGACCGTCGGCACGAGGCCTGTCGCGATCATGATCACGGAGAGCCGTGTGGCATCGATCTCGTTGTTGAGGTAGTCGAGCCCGCACACGATCCCGGCCATGTAGAGCACCAGGATGCCGAACATGAGCATCAACGTTGTCGGCGGGTCGGTCTGTCCGGGCTTCTTGCTCGCAGTGGTGATCGTCTTCACGATCCTAGGAATACTGATAAGTGGTCCCATCTTGTTCCCCCTTCAGGTCACAGTGTTCGAGTGCTTTATAGCAATAACAAGGTACGCGGTCAATCCATCACAAATAAAACGCCCGAGGTCAGCCGACCCCGGGTTTCTTGTTGTCGTGTGCTCCTGCGCTACTTGCCCAGGTACTCCTTCACGCATCTTGATTCTCTGCGCGCATCACGGACGCAGCCCAGTACGATCAAGGCGCCGCTCGTGAGGGCGGCGATCGCAACTTCCATGATCGTATCGTTGAAGACACCGCCCATGTCCGACAAGAACGCGACTCCAAAGGAGGCTGCGAGTCCACCGCCTCCGATCCACATGAGCCAATTGGTCACAGAGTCCTCGTCTCCAGGCTTTCCGCGCGAAATCGTAATCCTATTCCAAAGGTTCATCTTGTACCTCCTTCCAAGGTAGAAGTGCTTATAACGTTGATATCAAAAAACAGCACTGATGTCAATGCTGTTTTACTAACTCTTGAAATTCGTCGCCTTGCTCTTTGAAGCTCTTGTGCGTGTCGTAACTCGGAGCTGCAGACGACAGGAGACTGATTGAGCCTTTCGGGGCGTGTTCAAAGCAGGCTGCTACTGCGGACTTCATTGTGTCGGCTTTGACGATCTTACCTGTGAAGTTTGCAGAGTTGAGTGCGGACTCGATCTTCTGTCGTGCACCAGGTAACAGGATTGCCGAGCTTACCTTGGATTCCGCGATCACTAGTGCGAGTTCTCCGTAGTCGTAGCCTCTATCCTCGCCACCAAGTATGATCGCACCGATCGGCTCATTAAAGGATCGTATCGCCGCTATCGTGGACTCGGGTGTTGTCGAGATCGCGTCGTCATAGAACGAGATACCGTGGTTGATCACGACCGCTTCGAGCCTGTGGGGTAGTCCCGTGAAGCGAGACACGGTCTCTTCTACGTGTGAGTAGGGGATTTGGAGCATCTTTGCGACTGCGAGTACGAGTAGAACGTTCTCCTTGTTGTGATCGCCTAGTAATTTGATCGAGCTTCCTTTCATCGCGAGATTGGCTCCATCGTAAAGATCACCGTCCTGAACATGAAGACCCTTCTCTTGATTTACAGGAATACGGAACGCTGACGAATGATCGGCAATGAGCAGGGCGTTGTCGTTTGCAGAGTTGAATACGAGCAGATCGTCCTTAGTCTGTCGTCGTGTGATGTTTGCCTTTGCCGCAGCGTAAGTTTCAAAATCTCCGTGCCAGTTCATGTGGTCTGGGAAGATTCCCAGGAGTACCGCGATATCGGGTCTCTCGTTGAAGTCCTCAAGCATGTAGCTCGACAGCTCGTAAACGATCCAACTTGAGTCTGTAATTTGATCAAAAATGTCCCAGTCCTGGTTATCGATGTTGCCAACTAGGAACGCTTCCTTTCCTGTGTCACGCAAAACCTCGTACATCAACGAGCTTACGGTGGACTTTCCTTTTGTTCCTGTGATTCCGATGATCTTGGCCTTAGTCTGAGATCGTACAGTTGCGAAAAAGATCTCCGTTGCTGTTATAACGCGGCTCTCCTCAGCCTCGAGCTCGGGCCAGTACCGCACACCAGGGGAACGAACGATCACATCGAATCCTCCGAGCTTCTCAAGATAGTCGGGACCGAGCCTAGACTCAACGTTAGGATCGTTTGGGATGTTGGCTTTGAGATTTGCATCTGCAATCGTGATGTTGAGTGTTGGATGAACTTTGCGGATAGCATGAAAGAATGAGCGATTGGTCGCTTCGAATCCGATCATGATTATCTTTTTGTCGCCTAGGTCCTCCAAGGTCATACTAAAGCTCGTATTCAAGATTTGTTCGGTAATCTTTTGGAATAGCGTTGTCTCGGCTCACGACCAACAGGTCGCTGATGATTTTGTCGCGGTCTTCCATCGATCCTAGAGTATCGCGTACCTCTCCAACAAACATCTGCATTGCAACCGTATCGTTTGCGTCTCCTCGGCGGTATGCGAGCTCAAACGCTGCTGCAACCTCACTCGCCTCACCAACGCACTCAAATGGCTTGTTTCCAGAACATCCTAGAAGTTCCTTGAACAGCTCAATCTGGGTTTCGTCTTCAAACATGTCATGTCCAACAATCTTCACAACCTCGTCGTGCTCGAGCCATGCTGACAGAAGCACAAAGATAAACGCACACTTAGCACAGTCACCACACCAGTAAGTCTTCCTACCTGATGCAATGGCGGCCTGAGTGAAGTTGCGGTTACAGCTTGAGAAAATAGGGAAGTACTGAGGAAGCTTTGCGAATAGTTTGATTATGTGGAACTCGCTCAATGGTCGCAGAATACTAAATA
>JABIWD010000014.1 GCA_018701105.1 Candidatus Uhrbacteria bacterium
CTTCCAGGTGGGTATCGTCGGTATTCCGGCGGCGCACCTGATGGAGTCAGACTGGATGAACAGGATGACTCATCGCTTTGCGTGCTGCATCGCGGATCGCGTCATCGAGCGACGAGATAGGCAGAGTGCGGGAATCTAGTCCCGCGTACGAAAACGAAACGCCGAGCCATACGGGCTCGGCGGTTTTTTATCTCATTAGGAGCGTCTCCCAGTTTTCTTTTGTGATGTCCTCGATCTTGTACGCGTTCTTGATATCGAACTCTCCGACTGTCATTCTTCGCAGCGCCGTTGCGTATGCGCCGGTTCCGAGTTTTTCGCCAAGGTCTTGTGCTAACGCTCGTACGTACGTTCCGCTACCAACGTCCATAGTTACGTCGAGCATCGGAGCCTCGTAGTTTACGATCTTGAACTCGTGAATGGTTACGTCTCGCGCTGGGCGATCGATTTCTTTTCCTTGTCGCGCAAGCTCGTACAGCTTCTTGCCATCGATCTTGATCGCGGAATGCATTGGCGGAATCTGCTTGATGTCACCAATGAACAAGCTCATAGCCTGTTCAACCGCGTCGCGATCTGGAAAGCTCGTGACCTTGTTATCTGTGATCTCGCCCTCGATGTCTTGAGTCGTGCTGGTCTTGCCAAGTTCGAAAGTAGCATCGTAACGCTTTGCTTTCTTTACGTACTGGTCAATCTGCTTGGTCGCCTGTCTTCCGATGGCGACTACGAGCAACCCTGTCGCGAAAGGATCCAGGGTCCCAGCGTGTCCGATTTTTCTAATCCCTGTGATATTGCGCAATTTCGCTACAACATCAAAACTAGTCCACCCAGCGGGCTTGTCTACAAGGATGAATCCGTATTGTGGGTGTTCTGCACTCATGGAGGACAAGCTAGCACGATCTGGTGGGCTTGTCATCTTAAGGCCGCTAAAACAGACCCCTCCGCCCGTTGGGCACCTCCCCTTAGCAAGGGGAGGCCACCTTGGTTTACTGGGTCTATAGGCTTGTTCTCCCCTTCCGGAGGGGAGATGTCAAAGGCGAAGTAACTTTGACAGAGGGGTGTAGATCTAGCTAAAGCCAGTCTCGACTAGCGCATGACCCTCTATTCTTTGACAAATTGGCATTATTCCACTAGAGTAAGGCCATTAATTGGTTATTGGTTAATGGTTCGTGGTCCTAGAGGCCTTCCATGATCCGGGAACCTGAACCGTAAACCACCCCCGCAATGTCTATTAACGTCACACATCTTGCTCGACGCCTGCGTGTTCCTACTAAAGAGCTTCTGGAAAAATTGCCGGAGCTTGGTTTTTCTTTGGGAAAACGAGCAATTAAGGTGAACGACAAGGAGGCCGCCGCTATTCAGCGCGCCTGGGGAGACATGAAGAGAAAGGAAGCTGTTCAGAAGAAGCACAAGGAGCAGCAGGAGAGAGAGGAACGTCGACTGGCACGTTTGGAGGCTACGAAGGACAACGCCATTGAGCTACCAAGTTTGATGACAGTGCGTGGTTTTGCAGAGATGCTCGAGCTTCCAGTTACAAGTGTGATTCAGGAGCTCATGCGAGCGGGAGTTCTTGCAAACATGAACCAGAACATCGACTTTGAAACTGCGGCTATTGTTGCTGGAGACATGGGATTCCACGTTACGAACGTGGACGCTGTGCGAGACGAAGCTCAGGATGACGAGCTTGATCGTATTCAACAGGTGTTGTCCGAGGACAAAGGTGAAACGCGAGCTCCGGTTGTAGTTGTGATGGGTCATGTTGACCATGGAAAGACTCGATTACTGGATGCTATCCGAAAAACTCACATCATCGATACTGAGGCCGGTGGAATTACTCAGCACATTGGTGCTTACCAGGCCAAGCGAAAGGATCAGGAGATTACGTTTATCGATACTCCAGGTCACGAGGCTTTTACAGTTATGCGTTCACGTGGTGCAAAGGTTGCGGACATCGCTATCTTGGTTGTTGCGGCAGATGATGGTGTGCAGCCACAGACAAAGGAAGCTATCGACATCGTGAAAGCGACCGGTCTTCCAATGATCGTTGCGATTAACAAGATGGACGTTGCCGGAGCTGACCCTGAGAAGGTGAAGCGTGAGTTGGCAGATTTGAATTTGAGCCCCGAAGAGTGGGGTGGAAAAACTATCATGGTTCCTATTTCTGCTAAGCAGGAGCAGGGGATCGATGAACTGTTGGATGCTTTGTTGCTTGTTTTCGAAGTTGAGAAAGATAAAATTACAGCGAACCCAGACCGAGCTGCTATTGGAACTATCATTGAGTCGCACGTCGACAAAGGCGCAGGTCCAGTTGCAACAGTTTTGATTCAGAGCGGAACGCTTAAGCCGGGCAACGTGCTTGGTGTGCGTGGAGAGAACTACGGAAAGGTTCGTGCTATGGAAGATTACGCTGGCGCACGCATCAAGGAAGCTGGTCCATCTGTTCCTGTTAAGATCTTGGGATGGAAGGTTGCTCCAGTTGTTGGAGACGTGATGGAAGTTGCTGACGCTAAGAGTTTGAAGAAAACTACAAAATCAAGAATGAAGAGCGCATCTATGGATGCTGTTTCAGGTGCTGCAGTTCAGCGTGTTGAGACAAGTGACTCTGAAGGTGGAAAGAAGGTGTTGAACATCATCTTGAAGGCCGACGTGCTTGGATCAGTTGAGGCTATCCTGGGACTGTTCGATAAAGTGAAGCACGATGACGTGGGTGTACACGTAGTCCATAAGGCGCTCGGAAACGTTACCGAGGCGGACATTGCGCGTGCAGAGGGAACTGGCGCTATCATTATCGGATTCCACGTTCAGGTAGCAGGAAAGGTGGATGTATTGGCACGAGACAAGAAGGTTGAAGTTTTGAAGTACGACATTATCTACAAATTGTTTGAAGACGTTGTAGAAAGACTACAAGGAATGTTGAGTGATGAAGTTATTGTAAAGGAAACTGGAAAGTTGGAAGTCCTTGCTATCTTCTCAAAGCTCGACAATGGAATGGTTGTTGGTGGAAAGGTTACTGAGGGTCGCATTGAGGTGAACTCGAAGTTGCGCGTTTGGCGAGCGGAAGAGTTGATCGGTGAAGGAGACCTTGCTGACCTGCGAGTTGGAAAAGAATCAATTAAAGACGTAGAGAAGGGTACTGAGTGTGGTATTCAGTACGTTGGAAAGACAAAGATCGAAGAAGGGGATATTTTGGAGGCGTACGTTGAGGAGAAGGTTGCCAAGAAGTTGGTGATCGAAGGAGCGAACGCATAATTAGAAGAATGAGGAGCCGGTAGCCTGAGGGCTTTCCGGTTCTTTTTTTTTCTGATAACATCCGAGCCACGAGGCTCTATTTGTTTAACCTCAAGATCTCATACTTAACGAATTCTTTATGGATCTTAAGAAAGATAATTTCGATCAGACTATTACAGAAGCAGACGGTGTTGTGCTTGTTGATTTTTGGGCGCCGTGGTGCGGACCCTGCAAAATGATGGCGCCAGTTGTAGACGAAGTTGACGCTGAGGTTGAGAAGTTAACAGTAGGAAAGGTGAACGTGGACGAGAATCAGGACCTTGCTATGCAGTACAACGTTTTGTCTATTCCAACATTTGTAATCTTTAAGGGCGGACAGGTTGTTGATCAGTTTTCTGGTTCAATGGGCAAAG
>JABIWD010000039.1 GCA_018701105.1 Candidatus Uhrbacteria bacterium
CGGTAGGATCACCGCCGCCATTATACGGTCATGTGGGTACAGCTTCTCCGGATCGCGCTGATGAAGTTTCATGCTACAATGCAATCATTATGCGGCTTATTCGTGATTTACAGTATAGCATTCTAAGCTTTTTGGGACTAGCAGCCCTGCTACTTGGAATGTTCCTATTCAGCGCACCAGCACTATCTCTGATTGGGTTGGTGATACTTTTAGCGATTTCGAGCAACACCCTGTCACGAGTCTTCTCCGAACATCTCACGGGAACCAAGCTTCTCTTCGGACTCATCCTGTCATTGTCTTATCTGATGATCGCCGGCAGCCTCATCTACTATCTCGGCACGGTGACAGTCTTCTCCATCTTCTTCCTGTTGGCCTCGCTCCCTCTCTTTGCGTGGCTAGTTACTTTCAAAAATAAACCTCACGAGGTTAAGACGGACTTCAAAACACCTGGCGTACTGGATGGCATGCTCATAGCTATCGTCATCGTTGCACTCGTCGGCTTCTTTGTCAGCGTATCGGGTAATGCATCTTCGGAGCCAATGCGCTCGCCCTGGCTAATTCTCGCGCCAAGCATCCTCGGTTGGATCGGTATCGCCTCGGCGTCAATCTTGATATTGGCTAAACGCGCACAGACAAAACTCGCCATATTAGGATCCATAGCAACGATGTTCTCGCTGGTCAGCGTCGTTCTGATCGTATTCCCTCTCGGCTACGGATTCGATCCGTTCCTACACCAAGCAACGATTGATCACATCATCCTCCATGGAACAATTACGCCAAAGCCATATTATTACATAGGCCAGTACGCACTCGAGCTCGTCGTCGCATTCACGGGACCGTTCGATACCCATACGATCGACGTATTGCTGCTACCCGTCCTGAGCGCGATCCTACTGCCCGCGGTTGCAGCTGCGAGCGTGTGGCAGATCACAAAACGCTCAGTGCCAACAACGCTAGCTGCAGTTGCAACATTGCTACTTCCACTAGCCCCTTTCATAAACACAACGCCACAGGGACTCGCGAACCTATGGACACTCATAATCTTCTTCCTAGCGCTTCCTGAACTCGTCACAAAGCATCGCTGGGTTCCGCACTGGGTATTCTTGCTTCTAACTGTCGCCACGCTACTGATACACCCACTAGCCGGACTCCCCGTTGCACTCTTTGTAGTTTTGTTTGTAATCGCAACTCGAGACGACATTAAGGCCGGGATCAGACGCGCGCTCGTCACGGTCGCTGCTATCGGAGGTGCAGTCATGCTTCCAGTAGCATTCACACTGTCTGGAACGTCTGGCTCGCTCGGCTTCCATCCAGAACGAATCGTAGACCTATTCCCAACGTTATTCTTCTCAACACGATTCCAAGTAGTCGGCGATCTGTTCGCGTACATTGGACTCAACGCGTGGCTCTGGTATGTAATCCTAGCGGTGATAGCAGGATCGATCTTGTGGAATATGCGCAGTCGAAGATGGCTCTTGCTCCCCTTGACTAGCGGTCTCCTTCTTATCAACGCGACGATACTGTCTGTTGCTGGAGACTTCTCGTTCTTGATCGACTACGAGCAGACGAACTACATCGGGCGCGTCATGTTGCTATCGCTATACGTTCTACTTCCGCTTTCAATACTTGGCATCTCGCTCGGAATCGAAAGGCTCATGCAGATGAAAAAGACACTCGTCAACGTAGCGATCGTACTCATATTCGCAATAGCGGTCGCAGCAAACGGTTACTTCACCTACCCAAGACACGATGCGTACGCAGTGAGTCGCGGATTCACAATCGGACAGAGCGACCACGATACTGTCGCGAGTATACGATCGCACGCAGAGGATACGCCGTACATCGTCCTTGCAAACCAGGCAGTATCCGCTGCGGCTATTCAGGACTTTGGCTTTGCACCGTACTATGGCGAAGAAGGCGATGTCTTTTACTACCCCGTTCCAACAGGCGGACCGATGTATCAGATCTTCTTGGAAATGATCGAGGAGAATCCTACGCTAGAGCTGGCAATAGATGCAATGGACCTCGCCGACGTTGATCGAGCATACTTTGTAGTAAACGAGTATTGGTGGTCCTCCAATGTCGCGATCGAGCGCGCAAAGGTTGCAACCGACGAGTGGTTCTTGGTTGATGATGGATCCACCGCAGTCTTCATCTACGATCGACCGTTTGATATAGAATAAAAAATACAGTGCACACGCACTGTATTGTCTCGAGCCTAAGCTCGAGTTTTTGTTTTATTTAAGAAGCTCCTTCACGTACTCGCTGACCGAGATCAGTCCGGATCGTCCTTTTGAGTTCACTTTTCCCTCTGCAACCAGGTGAATCTTTTCAACGATAGCGCGAGCATTGGCAGGCTCGAACAAACCGTTCAGGTCGATAAACTCCGATACTCCACCCACGTTTGATGCAATAACAGGTAGATCGCTAGCTCGCGCTTCGAGAATTACTCCGGGGCAGTTCTCAATCACGACAGATGGCAGTATCAACGCACTCGCTTGTTTCATGAGCTCGAACACCTTCTCGTGAGGCACGCGACCATGAAAACTCACATTAACCGATTCCGGGAGGTCTAAGGCCTGATTCATGAGTTCATCGAGCTGAGACCCTGCGCTGACGATATCGAGTGTCACTTCATGCTCTCCAACATGATTCAGCGCCTCGATGACGTAATTTACGCCCTTATGGAGCTCGAGCTGTGCCACGCACAGCAACCTCACCTCCTCAGAGTCACGTTTCACATTCTCGCTAACATCGCTCATATCCACAGGATTGATGAGAACGCGAGATTCAGATTTGTCAAAAAGCCCTGATTTCTTGTGAGCGTCTATCATGAACACAGATGGTGACACTACGGTGTCTGGTGAACCCATTATGTATCCAGTCAGTCCCCCGTAAAACATCTTCACAATTTTACTCTGCCACAACCAACGAAGACCAACTCGTTTCTGTGGGCCGAACCATTCAAGTCCTGATGGTACGAGTAACTGAACGTCGTGAAGCTCATGAATCCAAGAAATTCTCGATCGTCTAACCGCTTTTGCAACCGATCCAATCTCCATGCCGCGCAAATTGAACGTTAGTATCAGATCGGGTGCAGTGTCTTTGATTGCATCAGTTACGATCGTGCGCGTCGCTCGCGATCCAACAAGATCCCTCGCGTGCCACTGAAGTCTCGACCCCAACGACTGGTCTGCGTCGTTCAGAATGTGATACGGAAGCTTTGGCGTGAACCGAACAACTCTAACACCACCCACGACATCGTCGGCATCATGAGTACCAGTCGACAACACGGTCACCTCGTGACCTTGTCGCACAGCCTCCTCCGCTGTGTCGCGAGCTATCATCTCAGCTCCTCCGCGAGACTCCGGTGGGTAAAGATTACTTATTACCAATATCTTCATAAACCTTTTCTAGCATCGCAACGTGGCGATCCCAAGTAAACATTTTTTCTACGCGAGCCCTAGCAGTTTTTCCCATGTCTTCCCTCGCTTTAGGATGGTCTATCATCCATACCAAAGCCTCCTGAAGCTCGCCCACATCCTTGGGAGTTACGAGAATTCCAGACGCTTTGTCTGACACTACAGTGCGCACTCCTGACAGATCCGATGCGATAACCGGCACTCCGCACGACTGAGCCTCAAGCGCAACAAGTCCGAACGCTTCCGATCGATCAACAGATGGAAAAACAAACACATCAGAAAAACCATACGACAACGGAAGTGCCGCATCAGTTACACGTCCAACAAACTCAACACGCTGTGAGATCTTTGCAGCACGAGCTTGCTCCTCGTATGACTCTTTAAGATCACCCGAGCCCGCAACCGTGAGCGTCCAATCTGTGCGATTGCTAATGTTGCTTAGCGCCTCGAGCAAAACTTCGAGTCCCTTGAAGTAATGGTTGCTATCTAGCCCACCAACAAAAAGAAATCTCGTTACCGCGCTCTTCTTACGATCCTTACGTGGCTTAAAACGTTTTGTATCGACACCAAATGGTGCAGAGACAAGCTTCTTTTCCACGTCTTTCCAACTGTCTTTCAACCAACTTTCACGCGCATAATCCATCGAAGAAACGAATACTTTTTGTGTTCGGTCCAAAATGGCAGGAACAACTTTTGTGCGAGACCACTTTGCGACCCTGTGGACAAACCCAGAGGCCATCACATCCATGTGATACGTCAAAACGAGGTCTCCTTTCCAGCCGAGCTTCATCATCAAGAAAAATAGCTCATGGACCCCGAAAAATGGCATGTGTAGATGCACGACGTCATATTCCTCGCTCAAGACCAGTTTTCGGAGTTTGAGAGGAAATCCTGCCTTGCCATATCCGATAGTCGGCTTTAGTCGATGCACCGTCACCTTACCCTCAACCTTCGTGCTCGACTTCTCCTTATACGCCAAAGTTGCGACATGAACATCATGGCGCAATTTTGCAAGTCTGGTCACTTCCTCGAAAGCGACGTTCCCCATACCTCCACGATATGGCGGATAGGTTGAGACGACATGCAATATCTTCATACTCTACTCTGAACTATCCTCACCCTTTTTATTATCCAAATCTTTCATTGAAATCGCGCGAACTAGCTTAGTCATATCCTGCTGCATAGACTCTACCTTCACCACTAATCTAAAAATCAAGTAAAACAGCACCATCACTGAAAGATACACGAGCAGGTCGGCTCCACGTCCGATTCCAACTCGAGCAGCCAAAAGGTCTGTCGTCTGCGGCAATAGCGCAACAACGCCTGCTCCAACCCAGATTATGATCCAAAGAGTCGCCCAGGTCATCGGAATGCTCCGAGATCGCACCTTTATAACAACTCGAGTTACCGCGAACAAAGCGAATAGGATTATCAAAAGTTGTATCGCAGAAAACATCATGACTTTATTCTATGAATAAAGAGTTTAAGCGCAGTCTTGATACCTACAGTGAAACTCTGACCCTTGCTAAGCGAGTACTCAGTGTAAATCGCCGTGATCGGTACCTCAGTCCACTTGAACCCACTCTTTTGAATTTCTGAAATGATCTCGGACGATACCTCCATACGATCCGTCTTAATCTCGAGCGCGTCTGCAGCTGCAGCCGAAAAACCTCTGAAACCGCTCTGGCTATCGGAAACCATGAGACCAAACATTACATACGTAAGCATGTTCCCGACTCGCTGTGCGGCTCGCCTAAATGCGGGCATATTGCCCTTCATCTCGATCATCCGCGATCCCAGCACAACCTCGTGCCCATCTAGAGCCCGCACAAACAAAGGAATCTCCTCTGCTAGATGCTGTCCGTCTGCGTCCAATGTGATGATCTTCTTGCCTCCGATCTTGCGCGCGCTCTTAATACCGGTCCCTAACGACGCACCTAGACCTCGATTTATAGCGTGAGCCACAACGACAGCCCCAGCATCACGAGCAACCTGGGCAGTATTATCGGTTGAACCGTCATCAACAACAAGAACGCGATCCACAAATGGTAGCGTGTTCCTGACTACGTTTCCGACTTCCTGCTCCTCATTATATGCCGGGACAACCGCAACAATCATTTTTTATTATTATAGATGTTTGTAAGCAAAATACGATTCGCTCGTACATCCTCCATAGTTTCTCTAAGACCATCCTCCAGTCGAACAAGTGGCAGCCATTCAAGAGTATCTCGCGCACGAGCAATCTTTGGCAAACCAAGTTCAGTCAGGAATGGCAACGGTGGCTCGAAATTCACCTTGGATTCCGATCCCGTTAAAGCAATGATAGTGTTCGCAACGTCGACCAACCTTAGGTCCACATCCGATCCGATATTAACCGGCCCAGGATTCTGCTCAACCTTCATTAGCTTCATCAAACCGTCCACCACATCGTCAACATAGACAAATGATGTCTTGAAAGTTTCATCACCGTAGATCACTAAAGGCTTACCGTCAAGGGCGTCGATAATAAAGTCGGGGATCATGTGCCCGTCAAACAAAGGCATTCGTGGCCCGTAAGTTCGGAAAATTCGAGCGATCCGCGCGTCTACACCCCTAGATTGGCTATACGAAATACATGCAGTTTCCGAGAATCGCTTCCCTTCGTCATAAACTGCTCGTGGCGTAGTGTGGTCAACAATACCCTCGTCGTCCTCCACAAAAAACAATCGATTTTCCGCTCTGCTACCGTAAACTACGGAGCTAGATGTAAACACTAGCTTGGACTCATACTTCTCCGCGATATCGAGTATGTTCACTGTTCCTACGCTGTTTGTCTTCAAAGTGTGAATCTTGAGAGCGTCGAACTTCTTGATAGCCGTTGGACATGCAAGGTGGTAGATCTCTTGTATTCCCTGAAATGGGATCTTGTACGCCTCAAGCTCTGGATACTCCTCAAGGTCTAAACCTCGGTTGATATCTGTTCGCAAAAACTGAAAGTCCGGATTCTTGAGCAACACGTCAATGTTTCGCTCCACACCCGACGAGAAATCGTCGACACAAATAACACGAGCCCCTTCTTTAATAAGCTCTTCGCACAGTCGAGATCCAATGAATCCTGCCCCTCCCGTGACGAGTACGTTTTTCTTTTCGAAAATGGGTTTGTTTGCCATATCTATATGTTTACTCTTTCAGTATACCCGATGAGAGGCAATGTGACATCAACTAAGGTTCCATAGTGATTGTAAACCCTCAAAACAGGAACGCCGTTCTCCATACCCGAGGTCAACGTAAACCACTGTCCATCTGCGTACGGCTCCCATGCAGCAACATCTGCACCGTCCCTATTACTCTCACCAAATGCAAAGTACTGTCCAGCAAGCGCTCCAATCCTGTCGAAAGATCGCACATGAGGTCCCGCTCCCATACCTGTACCGACAACAACGCGTCCTCGTCCATTTGATTGGATCACAGCCGATCGAACGCCCTTGAACATGTTCTCCGCGTAAACGTTGAACTCTGAGACGACTGATGAGTCGTATCGATAAACCTGAACAGTTGGAGGTCCACCCTCGCCTTCTGTGATTACGATCTCGTCTGTTCCGTCTCCGTCAACGTCTCCTGCGGATACTGAAAGCGCGGCGCCCGAGCTATCGACTGCAAACTCCGCCAACATAGTCCCCGTCCAATTAAACACGCGCACAACAGGATCGTGACCCTCTCCTGGGACAACGATAATCTCGTCTACTCCGTCCCCTGTCACATCTCCTGTCGCTACGTCGATTCCGCCAGAGAAATCAGCCGAGAATGCAAAGAACTGGTACTTAAGCGCACCAATATCGTTGAACACTCGGACATGTGGCCCACCGCTCTCTCCAGCGCCTGTGACGACCTCGTATCCCTCGTCACCGTCGATCTGCCCTGTTGCTACGGAGACTCCGCCTGTAAACGCTTGTGCGTAGGCAAGAAACGATGATCGCTCTCCATTGTAATCAAATACCGTCACACGTGGCTCATCCCCAGCGCCCGCTCCAACTGCAATTGGCGTCAGGAAGTTTCGGGGTGGTGGCTGTTGAGCCACGACCTCTTCTTCAACGATCTCCTCGACCTCAACAACCTCTACCACCTCAACGACTTCTACCTCTCTCGCAGATCGATCTCGAACTAATCGTGGGAGCATCTCTAATGCTCGATCCAGATTCAGCCTTCCGCTCCCCAAAGCACCGGCGACTCCACTTGGAGCTCGACCAACCACAGGGTCAACAGACAACTTCATAGTCAACGAAATCTCATCCGGCGTCGCATTTGGATATATCGACTTCATAATCGCCGCCGCACCAGAAACTAGTGGTGCTGCTAGTGATGTCCCGTTCCAACCTCCTCCGTATCCATCCAGCTGCGTAGTGTACATATACTCACCTGGTGCAGAGATATCCGCACATTGGCTACCATAGTTTGAAAAAATTGCGCGCTTATCGTCCTGATCTGTTGCTACAACTCCAATCACAACGTCATCAATCCCTGTCCCAGGACTACAAGCAGGATACATCGGCGTTTGATCAAGATCCGTTCCAGAACCTGTCAGGTTTCCCATGGCAGCAACTACGACCGTACCGTTGTCGTATGCACGCTGTAGAGCTTGGTCGAGGCCCCTTGTGTTAGACGAGCCTACAAAGCTTAAGTTGATCACGTCGGCTCCCAATGCAACCGCATAGTCAATTCCCTCAACAATGTCCGTGACGTCGCCATCGCCTGTAGAGTCGAGCACTCGAATCGGCAAAAGTTTCACGTCCCAGTTCACACCAGAAACTCCGAGCGCATTATTACCAGTAGCACCTATCACACCGGCGACTACTGTTCCGTGATGAACACCAAACTCTTCACTCGCCCCAGGAACAGGATTTGCGTCATTATCATTATCGTAGAAATCCCAACCGGACACATCATCCACGTATCCGTTACCATCATTGTCTATTCCATCATTCGCCACTTCGCCACGATTAACATAAATCTGCTTATGCAAATCCTCGTGATCAAGATCAATTCCAGTATCCAGAATGGCCATGAGTACATCGGGAGAGCCCGTGCTTTCGTTCCAAGCTGAAATAGCGCCAATGTGTGGCAAGTACCACTGCTCGGAGAAGAATGAGTCGTTGGGAGTTTTAGCGAAAGCCGACGCGCTTGGGACCATTATGAGCAGCGCGAGGAATATTGATATGTAGTGTTTCATGAGGGGTATTATACCAGATGGAGACATTTTCAATTTTGCAATTCGGCAATTTTCAATTTTTGGAAGATCATTTTTGGGGGCAGTCCCTGCGGATCGTGTCGTCATCCTGAGGAGGTACGACGTGAGGATCTCATTTTTCTAGAGACTCTCGCATAATGAGATTCCTACGTTGCCACTCAGAATGACATTAGTAGCACTTGCTCTACATCACAAAAACAAAAAACCGACAGATTTCTCTGTCGGCTCAAATTTACTTGTTTGCTTTTGCTTTTTCTAGGTACATCTCGTAGTCGGCCTGAGCACCCTCGTCTTCTGGCATTAGCTCTGTGACCACTTTCACATGATCCGCAGCTTCTTGCCATCGCTCTTGCTCTGCGTACCAGTCGGCTAGTTTGGTTAGGTATAGCGGATTTTGACCATCCTCACTAATAGCGTCTTGATATAGAACCTCGATGTCGTTATAGCGCTCTGGAAATGCTGAACGCCAGACCTTTTCTATCTTATAGTATAGGTTTGGGTCAGTGTGCAACTCCAAGGACTTTATATAAGACGCCTCAGCCGTCTCCCAGTCCTCCATGTTAACAGCTACGTCACCCAGCATTGTCCAGGCTGTAAAGTTTATAGGGTTTGCCTCTAACGACTTCTCAACAGCCCTACGACTTTCCGCGTAGTCACCAAGCTGACGCTTCCAAAATGAAGTATTCAACAACGCGTTAATGTCTTTTGGATCATTAGCGTATGCAGCCTCGGAAGTATTCAATTGAATGTTCCACTGAGCGGCTACGTCTTCTGGGATATCTAGATCTTCATGATTGATAAATCCGGGATACTCCTCTGTGGTCAAAAGGCCGTTATCTGATGTCGCCTGCCATGCAATAACACCTATTAATGCTGCTGCAATAGCGATTATTGTAATTCTTATTCGTGCTTTCATAATGAAACAACATTACGTCAATGTACTCACAATGTCAAGAACAAAAAACACCCCCGAAGGGGTGTTTAATGCTATAGATTACGACTTCGTTAGAAGACGATTGTTCCACCTGTAATAGGTAGGTTATCTATAAGATATGCACCAGAAACGGCGTCATCAAACACTGTAGTTGATGGCGAATCGTTTCCGTCATCGTACCATACGAACGATGATGGTAGGTACAGAACATTCTCTGTACCAATAATTGCATCCTGATCTTCTCCAAGGTAACCACGGTATACGTTGTACGTATCACCAGTACCGGTATCCTGAGAAGTAACCAACATAAGTTCCTCTCCAGCATCACAAGTAGTATCAGCACTGACACATACGATGTCACCCTGATCTACGAGTGTGTTCGTCTCATCGTGCTGTCCAATTGTTACGATAGCAGTACCTGCAGTATCGAAGTTATTTGCTGAATCAGCGTACAATGAAAGGATTGGATCAGATGGGATATCGAATCGCACCTGGTCGTCTCCTGACGAACTTGCACCTGTTGAGTCAAAGTACAATGAGAATGTCTCTGTTGTACCCGCTGAAATTACCATGTTGGCGTTATCAGCAATTCCCTCTAGGTGTACGAACTTAACTTCCTCATCAGTTGTGTCGCAAGCTGCGAACGCACCAGATGTCGCATTCCATAGATTCCAGTCTCCGTCAGCGTCCTCTAGAGGATCTGAAAGATTTGAAGTCTTGTAGAGCGTGAAGTCAGTCTCATCCATTTCAAGAGCAGTCTGAGTTACAGTCGTACCGTCGGCTGTAGCGTCACACTGGTTCCATGTTGTTGGCGCGTTGTCTGTTGAAGACATTGCGAACATCAACTCATCAACAATCACATCCTCACCTGCTGAGGCTGCAATAGTAAAGCGAAGTGCCTCCTGTAGACCTGGTGTCTTCGCACCCGATGGGCTAGAAGCGTGCAAGTTTATAGTTGGCATTGTCTCACGCACAACGTGTGTGTTGATGTTTGATGAGTTGTCAGAAACATCGGACTCGTCAAGAACATTTCCTGAACCTGATCCAACCGCTCGGAACTCATCCGAAGCGCCAGACAATGTTCCACCGTCTGAGAATCCAATCGAGATCTTCTCACCTGAAGTGGCTGATCCACCAGATGTTCGATCAATCACAGGAACATCAACTGACACGCTGAACTTCTCAACGTTATCCTTGTCAATGAACATGTCAAGACCACTCATTGTTGAACGGTTTGAAGACATGTAAGCAGTCTTTGACGCTGCCTCGCCTGTTGAATCCGTGTAGTCAAGAGTAATGCTTCCGATGTTATTTGCGTAAGCACCAGCTGCCTGACCGTCTGCAGTTGCCTGCAACTCGTCGAATGTCAAAGTAGTAACTGTGAAATCCTCGAGTGTTGCAGTAGCACGGAACGTAGATACTACGTTATCCGAAGTACCTGCAAGCAAGATCATTGCCTCAGCAGAAGAGCTGTCTCCTGCAATTGTCAATGTTCCTTCATCATCAATAGTCACAGCAACTGTTGGGTTAACAAGAGTAGTAACCAGGTTTGGATTGAATCCTGTCATTGTGACAGCATCTCCGCTCTCGTCCTGTGCTGTAACGTTTGCTGCAGCAACAACGTTGAATGCGAAGTATCGGTCTGTTGTAGTTGAAGGGTTGTGCAAGTTACACATTACATCAACAAGTACAACTTCTCCCGCTGGCACAACAAAGTTCATGCTAGTGAAGTTGAAGTCTGCACCTGTATCAGTAGCACCAACTGGGCCACCTACAAGTACTCCGTCACCATCATACAATGAACATGATGAGATGAAGTCTGCAACCCATGCATTTGCCTCACCACCACTACCCCAGTTTCCTGATGTAGCACTAGCAGCATCTCCCCACGCATCGAGCAAGAAGTCTGTGATGGTTACATCTTCTGCAGAACCTGCAGTAAGAGTCAAACCAAGCATATTCTCACCTGATGAACCGTGGATCGTTGTGAATGATGTTGGCGAAGATGCCAACGCCATTGTAAGCGATGGACTTGCCGCTGTGAACAAGTTTCCATTGATGTCGCCAGTAGGAACAATGTCCGTTGCGTTTGTCAATGTTGTGTTGTTTGTGTCCTCAATGACGACACCTGAGATATCTAGCGCCATAGCAAAGATATCGCCCGCTGATACACCGTTATCAACGTCAGCTGTCACAATAAGGTTATAAGTTGTTCCACCCGGCATGAAGAAGTCGTCTGTAAGAGCAAGTGTCTGCTCTCCGTCGTCTCCAGATACCGTGAGTTCAAGTGGTCCCATCAATCGTGACCCAGTCTCAGCGATTCGGATAGAAATATCCTGAAGGTTCGCCTCGTCCTCAGCCGCGTTGATAAGTCCCTCAGCATCTGTACCTCCATCATCATCAGAAGCACCAAATGTGATATCTCCAAGATCATCAGCGTCACCCGCTACGATAATTGGAAGATCCTTAACTGTAACGTCCTGTGCTGCCGTCAATGTGAAGGCCAAGAATGTTACGTCTGAGCTATCAACTGAAACATCAGCTGTAGCTGGTCCGTCGAATGTGAATGTTACATCTCCACCCTGAATGGTTGAGAATGAACAGTCACCAGCTGAACTTGCACATGTCACACCATCGTATGAACCTGTGTCAGTTCCGCTTGTGTTGAAGTCAACTCGCATGTTGAAGCCGAAGTCACCACCGACAGCAATTACGTCTGCTGTACTCTTAACTGAAACCTTGATTGTCTCAGCTGCCTGTCCACCAACATCAAGAGTAACCTTGAAAATTCGGTTACTTCCTTCAGCAATTGTGTAAGGAGTGTCTAGCACGAAGTCAACACTGTCACCTGTAGCGTAAACACCACTGGCAATCTGTGTTGATCCTTGCCACAACTTAAAGTCTGAGTGGTCTGCTGCGTCATCAATGTTCAAACGCATTCGTTGCAACTCTGCATCTTCTGTTGAAGCTGTGATGTTGAACTGTCCAACAACGGCATCGTTCTCTCCAAGAGATGGATCTGCAATAGATCCGTTCTTATCGATCTCGATGTCACCAGCATTTGATGCTGAGAATGTGAATACATTTCCGTATGATGAGCCTGAAAGGCTAACGGCTCCACCTGCTTCAGCGTCATCTGCTGACGCGATTCCAAAGCTTGCAGTTTCTCCACCAGCAGAAAGTCCTGATGCAGTTGACACTACGAGGCTAAGGTAACGTGTCTGCCCCTCTGCAACGTCAAAGTTCAAGTTGCTGAAGGTTGCAGCGCGTGTAGCTGAGTTAACTGAGCGACCCTCTGTCAAACGTACTGTTCCTTCGTAAAGGTAAGCGTTTGCAAAGTTTGTTGTCGCACCAATTCCGCCAAGAGTAACAAGCAAGCTGTCAAGCTGAGCATCTGCTCCGCTTGCTGTAAGTGCCCACTTTGTCATCTCAACTCCATTTGCTCCACCTGGCATTGTTACACCAGCTGGTGTGCTAGATGCTACAGAGATGCTAAGTCCTCCTGAAGGAAGAGCTGCATCACCTTCTACCATCTGAGCTGTGTCTGAGATCTCTCCGCTCACACCTGAAAGGTCTGATCCAGCTGTAAGTGCTGAAAGGTCAACGGATGTACTCATTACGTGTGCACTTTGCAAACGGTTTGCAGACATACCGGCGCTTGAAACTGCTCGGAGCTCTCCATCCCACATAAGGAATGTGTCTGATCCGTCAGATACCAATGCTCCGTCAAATAGGCTGTCAGCCGACATGAGGGATACACCGTCATTGTAGTCTGCGAAGAATGTGTCAGGCACGTCGTGCACGAATGCACCCCATCCTGAACCACCGTAGAGGGCCTCAGCCACTGCTTCGGTCTCGATCCAGTGTAGTGTTCCATCAGGTGAAACAGCGTAAACACTTGGATCTGACTGGATCTTGATCCAGTTTGTTCCTGGTCGGTAAACATTGTTTCCGCCAAGAGTGATTCCTGCTAGCTGTGAGTCAGAAACCGTAGTAACTCCATCAAAGTCGGAGTACCATGTAAAGTAAGTCTTTTCGTTAGGGAACGTGTAACGCATGCCGTCTGAACCGTAGTAATACACGGTTGAGAATGACTCACCTTTGATCAAGTCACCTGCTGAGAGGCTAACCTGAGCGTTGGTCATCAGAGGAGCGAGACCAGCGGCCATTGTCCAAAGGATTGTCATTGCAACGACAGCGAGTGTAAACACGCGCTTCGAAATGTTGACGTCTGTCATAAACGTATTTCTCTAGTTGTAGTTGCGATTGGCGAAGGCCAATCAATTCTGAATAATTTTCGTCTGGCAGCTCATCCGAGCTTCGACCTTTAAGCATGACGTTTGTTAGAAGTGACACGCGAGGGAACCTATCCCTCACACTGAACATCCGCTATGGAATGTCCCGTGTGAAGGATCATTCCGTATGTTCTACTTCTATGTCCGATGGGGTTTCTTCCGGCACGTCATTGCGAGCCGAGTCTTCACCAGCCGGCGAAGCAACCTTTTCGTTCAAGTCATCTTCAGCCTCGTCTACCACTGGCTGTGTCAACTGAATCTCTAACGCCATGATCTGTTCCGTAGCCTCTCTCAGATCTCGCTTCGTCTCCTTTGTAAGTTCAAATGCGTTACTGTAACCACCTGCCACCGCGTAGTCCATAGAGTCGCTGAGGTCTTGTTTGAAGAGCATCGCTTTGATACCTGCCAGATCCGCTTCAACGTCCTCTCTGTTCTCCAACGCTGTTTCGAGCCTCTCTAACCTCGCCGTAACCGTATTCGTCTGCGAGTCGATGTCCCTAAGCTCGTTAGTAAACTGTCGTGAAAGCTCTGTTCGTGACGTATGTGAGTCTTCCGACTGCTCAACAAGTGTTTCCACCGCCTGACCTTGAACGTCCTCCGCGGTCTCGATAGCCTCCGTGATCGCGACGTGGCTCTCGGCGTCATCCTCTGCAAGCTCTAGCACGCCCTCCAACTCTCCTGCCTTCTGGTCAATGATGCGTGCCAGCTCTACAACCGTTTCCTTATCTGTAGATTCTTGTAGCCGATCATTTACTCCGTCCATTTGTTTATTGAAACCGTCGATAGCAGTCTGTACGTTGCCTTGTCTCTCTTCGCTATCTCCTTCTTCCTGTACAAGCGTCACGATTTCCTCGAGCCTCCGTGATGCAAACTCTGCATGTAGCTTTGACTTGGTATTTGATGATGCCAACACGAGCTGTGCTTTTTCTGATACCAGCTTCACTCCGTAGAAGGCGTCACCCGGAAGTGTATCCAGCGAGGCGTTCACACTCGTGATCCATCCTCCAAGCACCATTACTATCATCAGCGAGGTTAAAGCCATCGGTCGAGCCACCATGTCGGTGAACACTCCAGGTAAACTCGTTACGAAATCAAAAACACCCGATGGTGCCATCGGCTGTTCTGCTATTGATGTGTCGACAAACGAAAAGACGCGGTCCTTCAAACGTGCACTCGAGTCTGAGTCGAGAGCTCCAAAATCAGGATCATCCTTCATTTGGCGTAGAAGATTTTCAATCTCGTTCGTTTTCATGTTTTTGTATATCGGCGTTCGTCTTTAATGACGCCAGCGCCCGATGAATCGTTACACGTACGTTGTTCGAAGTCTTTCCTAAAGCCTGAGCAATTTCCGGTATCTCCATCTCCTGCATGTACCTCATGATCAGAATGTCTCGATACTGCACGTGCAGATTCTTCAACACTTCTTTTACACGAGTCATGTCGGTATTGATGTCTATCAGCTCGCCCGCAGGCCTCTCATCTGATTCAACATCGAACTTCTCTAGGTCCAATTCCACTGTCGGACGCCTCTCTTTTGTCCGATAGTACGTTGCCACGGTTGTCCGTGCCATCGTATATATCAGCCCATTGAAGTTCCGAATCGTCTTGGTGGAAGCGTAGACAAACATCGTCTCAAAGGTGTCTGCCACTATCTCTTCAATCATTTCTTGTGGGACGCGTGTCCGCACATATCGCACTATTCGAAGCTCGTATTTTTCATACAACTCCTTATAAGCGTCCGCGTCACGATGGACGCGTAAGCGATAGAGCAAGAATTGTTCACGCATCTCCTCTATCATATTAGTTACCACTACAACAGATTCATTACACCTCCTACTCTATTAGTCCCCGAAGAGACAGATCTCTTACAAATATTGCGAAACATACAGCAAATCGCCACTTTTGTCAATAAACGAGTTGACAAAACCACTATTTTTGTCTACACTAGTGTTGACTTCTGGAGCAGCATTTTCAATTTCCAATTCGGCAATTTTCAATTTATTGAAGACTTTTGTTTCTAGATAACGCATAAGCAAGATGGCTAGCATAGTCATCCTGAGGAGGTACGACGTGAGGATCTCATGCTTCCAGGAGCTAGCTCTGAAACAATGAGATTCCTACGCTCCCGCTCAGAATGACATTGACGAGACCCACAAACACTTGAAAATATCTCTTTCTACTATGGCACAACAGAATGAAATCATCCGTGTTTCCGTATCCGAGGCCGCTCGCCTCTTTGGTGTTTCTACGCGTACTGTAAGGCGCGCTATCACCAATGAAGAGATTACGTACATCGTCGTTCAGGGACGATATAAGATTAATTTTGAGAGTCTGGTAAAATGGTCACAGCAGCGAGCAACCACCCGAAACAAACTCGCTTCGAACGGGATCGGCCAGTTTGTTGACCAGTGGAAGATACGCAACAAACTCTTTTCCCCAAACATCCCAGACAAGAAGGAGGAAGTAGCAGAGACGATCGATAACCCACCAGAGACACTGGCGGCATGAACTTCCTGAAGAACATTTTTTCTTTTTCCGTGGCGATGATATGCATCGCGACGATTTGTTATCCGGTGAGCGCCTCCGTGCGACCGGATACTTTTATTAGAAGTGGACAGCAGTATTTGGTAGCTGGTCCTGAGTTGAGCGAGGCAGCGCTTGGGACGCTCGCAAGATTCGACTTGCTCGTATTGCCAGCAGAAGCTCAGAACTTCAACCCACAGTATAGCGCACAACTTCGTGCTATTAATCCTGACATCATAATCCTCGCCTACGTTCCAACTGTGAGCTACAACGACCGGTACTGGAGCGACGCGTTACACCTCAAGCTCAAGAACCGCCTATCGTCTTCAATGGAGCTTAAACACTCGGCTGGAAACCAAGTGTCGATCTGGCCACAGACCTCTGCTTACAATGTAGCAAACAAGGCGTATCGAGACGCTTGGGTCGACTATGTGGAGAAGGATGTTTGGTCATCTGGATACTGGGACGGAATATTCTTGGATGAGGTTGCGTCTACAATATCGTGGGTCGGAGATACTGACATCAACAACGACGGACGAGTCGACACCGGCAACACAGCGGACAACGCTTGGCACCAAGGAAACATCGACCTATTCTCACGGACGCGGAAAGCAGTTGGAAACGATGCTATCTTGATCACGAACGGAAGCTCAAACGACTCATATCAGCCACACGTGAATGGTCGTATGTTCGAATCATTCCCTACCCCCTGGGAAGGACAAGGGCGATGGGAGGACTCAATGCAGAGCTTGATCAACAACGCGGACGCCAACAATGGGCACGATGATGTCTTCTTTGTAAACGCCGATACGGGTGAAACTGGGATCGTTGACCATCGACAAGTTCGATTCACACTGACGAGCGCCATGCTGGGCGGTGCGTTCTTTGGATATGGTCACGGACAGTCCGATTACACACAACTATTCCACTTCGATGAGTACGACGCGTTCCTGGGCCGCATGGTAGACGCTCCACGAGACGAGCTGACGTCTGGCAACACTCGCATGAAACCAAGTGTTTGGTCACGAGAGTTCCAGCAAGGAAAGATTATCGTTAATGCTACAGACGCACCACATACGATATTCCTTGGCAGCGATTTTGAAAAAATTAACGGAACCCAGGATCGATCAGTTAACAACGGTCGCATTGTAGACGAAGTTACGGTCGCAGCACGCGACGGTATCGTATTGATCCGACCAATCGAGGACCTACTCAATGCCCAGTTCAGTAACGGATCATTCGTCCGTATCTTTAACAAAGTTGGAGGACGTGATCGAACGGGCTTCTTTGCATACACTGGAGCTACGCTCGGCGGTGACAACGTTGTTTATTATGACTTCGACAATGACGGTATTCCGGAGATCGTATCAGCCACAGACTCTAAGATCAGAATCCACGACAACAAAGGCGCCATCGTTCACGAGTTCTACCCATACGACGAGGCGTACTCAAGCGGAATCAACCTTGCCATCGGTGATCTTGAAGGAGACGGTAGAGTCGAGATCGTAACAGGTACAAAGAATGGAGGTGGACCTCATATTAGGATCTTTAACCAAGATGGAAGACTGATTCATCCTGGCTTCTTTGCATTCCATCCGCTATTCCGAGGAGGGGTAAACCTAACGCTCGGTGATATTGATGGCGATGGACGCGACGAGATCATCGCGGGTGCTGGAGTTGGAGGTGGACCTCAAGTGCAAACCTTCAACAAAGACGGACGACTACTCAACCCTGGCTTCTTTGCATACGATAAACAGTTCAGAGGTGGCGTTAACGTTGCCGCCGGAGATGTTACAGGAGATGGAAAGGTTGATATCATAACAGGACCAGGGCTTGGAGGGCCACCAACAGTCCGCGTGTTTGATGGCAACGGAACATCTATCCTCCCAGAGTTCGACGCATTCGAGTCATACAAACGCAAAGGAGTGTTCGTCGCAGCCGAAGACCTCGACGGTGACAACATAGCAGAGATCATGGCACTGACCACGGACGTGTTCACACTAAGCGGAAACTAGGTGCGAGCCAATGTCATTCTGAGTGGCAACGTCGGAATCTCATTGCGCTAGACTTTCCAGAAGGATGAGATCCTCACGTCGTTCCTCCTCAGGATGACAAGAAAAGATCTTCCAAAAATTGAAATTTGCCCAATTGAAATTTATTTAACTTATGGAATTGCATAAAAAAGCAGCCAAGATGCTTCATCCAGGTGTGCATGTTGCAAGACATGCTGGCCGCTGGGTATCGAAGCCTATTAAGAGACGGTTCGAGAAGCACGGAATCAAACACCGAATTTTTGATATTGCTTCGATCGCAGTCGTATGTCTCGTAGTCGGATTCACTGCTTGGTATTTCCTTTTCAATGTTGATCCTGGACGCAACATTGAGTTTTCAGCAGTTGTCGCGCCTAAGAATGTGATAAGTGGAGGTGAATCTACACTTTCGATCTCGTATCAGAACGATAGTAAACGTACGCTTGAGGACGTGACTTTGACGCTGGAGTATCCTCCGTACTTTGTGCTTAGCGATGTTGATCATGATTCGTTCGAGGAAACTACGAACACAATCGAAGTTGGTGAGCTTGCACCAGGCGCACACGGCCTAGTGAAGCTCAGAGGTGTGATGTTCGGTGATGTTAACGGTACACAGACCTTCGCGTCTACTCTCGGATACTCGTGGGATGGTGAGAAAGAAGGATCACGAAGACAAACCTACACATTCTCCCCTGTTCAATCCGCATTGCAGATTACAACCGAGCTCCCAGACAAACTTGTTGCGGGACAACGGATAAGCGGACATATTTTCTTAAAAAACAACGGAAAGCTCGCTTTCCCAGAAGAAGCGATCCACGCAGTCTTCCCAGAAGGGTTCGTACTACGTGAGACTTCCCTTTCACAGCGTAACGATCAAACATGGATCGTACCCTCGATTGAGCCCGATGGTGAGCTTGAAATCACGTACTCTGGAACTCTCGCAATCGAGAATGGAAACGAAGCAAAGTTTTTCTTTGAGCCGTCGTTCTTGTTTGGAGACGAGAGATTCGCACAAGAAACTCTCACAGAAACAGTGACGACATTATCACCACCAGTTGTACTCAACCTCGAGCTACCAGATAACCTCGTGGCGAACCAACCCGTGAAAGCAGCTATCTCGTGGGATGCTCAGAACGATCTTGCGATCTCGAATGTCTCAGTCAGCATTGAAGGTGGAACAAACGAACCAACGTGGGATCTAGACACCCCAGTGATCTCGGACAATCGAGAAGCATCCATAGTTCCCCACGCCGGTAATGGCGCGAACCGCACCGCTCAGTTTTACCCGGTAGTCGAGTTTACTTTGGACGAAACCGGCGATCGCATACAGGTAGTTGGAGCCGCGATCGAGCGTAAGATCACTACCAGCGTCAACATAGAGTCGTTCGCACGCTACTTCACGTCTGCAGGAGATCAGCTCGGAAGAGGGCCTCTGCCACCGCGTGCAGGAGACGACACGATCTACTGGCTATTCCTGAACGTTAAGGGCACTGTCAACGATGTAGATAACGCTGTCGTAACGGCGAGTCTCCCAAGCAACGTAAATTGGGTGGACAAGCAGAGCGTCACCAAAGGTTCTGGTGTTACGTACAATGCAGCAACACATTCGATCGAATGGCGAGTTGGTCATGTACCGGCTACGATCTCGAGCGGTAAAGTTGCCGCAGCGAGCTTCGCAGTCTCGATCCTGCCAACTGACGCGCAGATCGGAACTATGCCGACTCTGCTGCAAAACATTAGCTTTAAAGGAACGGATCTATTTACAGAAAAAACCGTTTCCAGAGCACAGGGATCTATCAACACGGCGATACCTCAAGACAACGGTAAGGTTAGATAATTTAAACTCAAGACATAGTCATCCTGAGCTTGTCGAAGGAACCTCGTCGGTTGCTCGAGAATACAAGCACAATAACGACGAAGGTTCTTCGACTCCCGCTCAGAATGACGTCGCTAGAAACAAAAAAAACCATCGAGCGATCGATGGTTTTTTATTTTGAAACAAGGTCTTCGTATACCGACATGATCTTCTTCATGTGTTGATCCACTGAGTAGTTGCTCTTAAACCGACGCTTTCCAAGCTCACCCATACGCTTTGCTTCCTCTGGATCGTCCCAGAGTCGTTGCATTGCAGCTGCAAGCCCCTGAACGTCCTCAGGTTCAACGTACAGGCCTGTTTGTCCATGTACGAGTACCTCGGACAAACCACCGATCTTCGATGCGATGACTGGTGTACCTAGTCCTTGTGGCTCCAACGCCACCAATCCAAATGGCTCCAACCACACACTCGGCACTACAACCATTCGCGCTCGACGCATATAGTCGAGCACTGTCTTGCGCGGAATCGATCCAAGAAACTCGATATTAGTCATCGCCCCAGCCTGCTTCTGCAAAGCCTTACGATCCGGCCCATCGCCCGCGATCTTGATAGGTAGTCCAGTTTGTCGTGCTGCTTCTATCAAAATGTGGATGCCTTTTGTCTTGTGAAGACGCCCTGCGAAGAATATAAACCCATCGTCCGCCTGAGGTTTCAACCCTTCTTTTCCAAGATTCACAACATAAGGAATAATCGTTCCCTTGTCCCCCTTCCAACCACGAACCTTAAACAACATGCGCACATAGTCCGTAGTGAATATCATTCGATCAATGTTCTTCTCATATACACCAAAGCGCTTATGAAACTCAAAAACGGTAGAGGCGATAACGCTCGCAATAAACGATCGCTTTACTCCACGTCGACGGATCACTGTGCCAAACGAGCCGATCCTGTCTATCCCCTTGTCGTCGAATAGTGAGTAGTTCGCAGAGGTGATGCCGTAATCATGAATCGTGATCGTTGTCGGCACGCCATACTTCTTGAGCACTGGCAGTATCGACGGTGACATTTGCGTATAGATGTTGTGAAGATGAGCGACGTCTGGTCGCTCTGTTTTGATAAACGCTGCTAGCTGATCCGCAGCCTCACGAGACCACACCATTCGCGCTATCGTCTTAGGTGCTGCGAGTGGATTCAGTCGCTCGGTCTCAACGGCCGATATGAACCTGTACGCTCCCTCGGGGTGCAGATTCTTTGGATGCTTAACAGAAAACACCACAACCTCGTGCCCGCGACGTTTTAACTCCCAGGCTAACCAAACAGCGTAGACGTCGGCGCCTCCGCGTGGATACCAATATTTGTTTATTATTAAAATTTTCATGATGTTTCTATCAATTTCTCACGCGATCCAAGAACAACTACAAATCCTGCAAGGATCCACAGATATGGAGCGAGTGTCCTGACCTCGAGGAACGTCGCTAAGAATGCGTTCAAACCAACGGCCATAGCGATACCGACATACCCAGCAGACACAGCTCGCGTTAAAGTCGTCTTGGAGGTCTTTGCAACTTTCCAAGCTGCGACTATGAGCCCAATGTACGCCCAAAGATAAAACAGCACACCGAGAGTTCCCGTTTCTCCCCACAGCGCGAACCAGTTGTTATCTATATAGCCCTCCGTGCCATACACACCAAACGGTACACCGGCAGCATCATAAACTCGAGTATTACCCAGAGCCGACACCGCGCCTCCGCCATACTGACCAGGACCCCATCCAAACAACGCGCTCACAACTCCATGCGGCACGATCTTTGTTGGTGTTTGAACTATCCAATAAACTCGTCCCAGTCCAAGATACTCTCCACGGAATCGATTATAAGAAAAGGCTTCAAAGAACCTCTCAGACACAGTTTGACGCGGAGTATCAGCAAGTGTTCCCGATAAACTCGACACAGCAAAGAATCCTGCCAACATCGCGACAGCTACCCCAGCCGCCACAAAGACCCGTTTGTCTTTTCTGAGCGCGGCTATAGCTAGCCCACCAAATACTAAACCGAACCATGCCGATCTACTATATGTGAGTATCAGCGTTGGTACAGCTAGTATCGCGAGTAACCCAAGGTTCAACCATTTATGCTTCCTATTGCCTTCGTAAATAAACCCAACCGATAGCAATAATGCTAATGCAAGGAATGTTCCTAGTCGATCGTATCGTCCCATCGTTCCAAACACTCTCTGCCCTGGATCCCAGAACTGCACGGTTCCCTCGGTTAACTGCAGCTCGCCATACGTTCGACGTTCGGATGGAAGTAGGAAGGAATCAAGATCACCGCCTACCACAGCTTGAGAGATCCCAATCAGAGACTGTAATAAGGCCATGGCGAAGATAACGATAGCAATGCGCTTAACCCAGAACCTTCTTGGATACAGCATCACAATCACATAGAACAGCAACATGAAGCGAATAATCTGCCGTAGACCGAGTGCAGCCTCACCGATCGGTAAAGTATTCAAAAGGATCGACACCGCAATCATGACGATGAACAGCGCAAGTGGTAGATCTATCGGCGTTGCTCTACGTTTATACTTCCCTCTTATTATTCCCAGTATCACTACACCGACCAGCACATATATCATCACTTCCGAGAAAAACCGCGCGTAGAGATATAAGTCGTCACCGATCCATTTCAAGATAAAAGGTTCCAACGGCCACCACGCAACAAGGAACGTTACCATCCACATCGGCTCCTTCCACGTGAGCAAAACTGCGAGTAGAAAAAACACACCGCCAACCAAAAGCCAGGGTGTGGTGAAAATTGCTGCAACAAGAATCGCGATTCCGAATAGCACAATACCAGCAAGAGCCCACGAGTCCTCCTGCTCCGAATGTGGGTTGTGCGGTAAGAAGCTCATTTATTACGGTCAATTTCAATTGGGCAAATGGGCAAATTTCAATTTTTGGAAGTTCGTTTCTGTCATCCTGAGGAGGTACGACGTGAGGATCTCATACCTCGAGGAGTGTGCTCAAGAACGATGAGATTCTTACGTTACGACTCAGAATGACTATCACCTGAAATTTGCACAACTGTGCTTTGAAATTATCTTAATTCATTATAACAAAAAAAGAGGGGTCATGCGTACCATGGCCCCTCTTGTCGTTTTCTCGTGACCGGCCCCTAGGGGCAGCCGGTCGTCCTGTTCACCCGCACGATGGCGAACTTGTCTTCCCGCACGTCACCGCTGAACGCACTTGCGTAGCCGCCGCCACTGCACACGTAGACAGGATGGACAGCGCCCGTCGCTGTGAACATTCCCATGTACTGCCCAATGGTACCGGGCATCGGCGTAAGCAACACAAAGCGATTCGCGGTCTCGTTAGCGTCCAGGTACAACGACAAGCTCAACGTGATGGCCATGTCGTTCACGACCACCAGTGAGACGCCATAGTCCTCCCCAGGCACCAAGCCACTCAACGCGATAACACGACACTGCGTGCTCACAGGAGAGTTGTAACCGGGCCCTGGAGAGTTCAGTGACTGCTCACCGGGCTGCCACAAGCCTGTCCCAGGATCGTAGCCTTCAGCCAGGTCGTAACTCTCGACCTGATTCGCCACGATCGTCATGCCCGAGGGCAGACCACCGTTGTAGTCCGCAGAGATCTCGCTCGGCTCACCGTCGCAGACCGTCATGGACTGCGCTGACGAGTTCGTGTAGCTCTGCGTACCCGTGTAGTCGCAGTCCTCTTGGAAGTCGACCGTCCACGGATCGTCCACCCCTGCCGGGTTCGCGTAGTCCGCATCGTCGTCGCAGTCACCCTCACAGATGCGGTACAAGTCCGCATCGTCGTCCGCCTCATTGAGCGGAACCACGGTGTCACAGTCGTTGTCGACACCGTCGCAGAGCTCAGGGGCTCCCAGGTAGCTGGTCGGATCTGCATCGTCGCAGTCGCCGTCGCACACGTACTCACCGTCGAGGTCACCATCGACCTCTCCGGTACTCACCAGGTCGTTCGCGCAATCGCTGTCGATTCCGTCGCAAACATCAGGCGCACCCAGGTAGATGCTCGGGTCCGTGTCGTCGCAGTCGCCGTTGCAGATCTCCTGACCGTCCAGGTCGTCGTCGACCTCCGTGGTCGCCAGATCATTCAGGCAGTCGCTATCCACGCCGTCGCAGAGCTCTGGAGCGCCTGGGTAGACGCTCGGATCCGAGTCGTTGCAGTCGCCGTCGCAGACAAGGAACAGGTCCCCATCCACATTCGCTTCGTTCGCCGGGACCACGAAATCGCAGTCATTGTCGACGCCGTCGCAAACCTCGGCGGCACCCAAGTAGCTGGTCGCATCTGCATCGTCACAGTCTCCTGCGCAGATTCGCTGACCATCCAGGTCCGCATCAGCCTCGTTGCCCGGAACCACAGTGTCACAGTCGTTGTCGACACCATCGCAGAGCTCGGAGGCACCCAAGTAGGTCGTGGCAGCCGCATCATCGCAGTCGCCGTCACAGACCATCTGACCGTCGACGTCGCCATCGACTTCGCCGCTTGCCACCAGGTCGTTCAGGCAGTCGCTATCGACTCCGTCACACGTATCAGGAGCGCCCGCGAAGGTCGTAGCCTCCGAGTCATCGCAGTCTCCTGCACAGATCATCTGCCCATCGAGGTCACCATCGACCTCGTTTGCGGGAACCACGGTGTCGCAGTCGTTGTCGACCGCGTCACACAGCTCGGGCGCACCGGGGTAAGCGGTCGCGTCCGAGTCATCGCAGTCGCCGTCGCAGAGTCGGGACGAATCCCCATCCACGTCGGCCTCATTCGCGGGAACGGCGGCGTTGCAGTCATTGTCCACGCCGTCGCAGAGCTCGGGAGCTCCCAGGTAGGTCGTCACATCCCCATCGTCACAATCGCCTGCGCAGATTCGCTGACCATCCAGGTCGGCATCCGTCTCGTTCACGGGGGTCACCCCGTTGCAGTCGTTGTCTTCACCATCGCAGAGCTCGGGGGCTCCGTCGAAGATCGTGGGATTCGTGTCGTTGCAGTCACCCGCACACACCATCTGTCCGTCAACATCGTTGTCGACTTCGAGCGCCGGCACCACGCTGTCGCAGTCGTTGTCCAGACCATCGCAGAGCTCCGTGGCTCCGGGGTAGACGCTCGCTTCCGAGTCGTCACAGTCTCCGTCGCAGAGCAGGACCAGGTCCAGATCTCCATCGACTTCACCTGCTGGAACTGCGCCATCGCAGTCGTTGTCCTCACCATCGCAGAGCTCAGGGGCTCCGACGAAGATCGTGATGACCGCATCGTTGCAGTCACCCGCGCACGGCGCTTGGCCGTCGAGGTCGCCGTCGAGCTCGTTCACCGGGACCGCACCGCTGCAGCCGTTGTCCACGCCGTCGCAGAGCTCCGTGGCTCCGCTAAAGGTCGTGGCAACTGCATCGTCGCAATCACCGGCACACACCATCTGTCCATCAAGGTCACCATCGACCTCATCTGCCGGAACCGTGCCGTCGCAGTCGTTGTCGACCGCGTCGCAAAGCTCGGTGGCCCCTGGGTAGGAGCTCGCATCCGAGTCATCACAGTCGCCATCGCAGAGTCGGGACGAATCCAGATCTGCGTCAGCCTCATCCGCCGGAACCGCATTGTCGCAGTCGTTGTCCAGACCGTCGCAGAGCTCCTCGGCTCCATCGAAGATCGTGGCATCTGCGTCGTTGCAGTCGCCTTCGCAACCCATCTGGAAGTCGAAGTCGTCATCGGCTTCGTCTTCGGGCAGCTCAGCACCGCAGTCGTTGACAATGCCGTCGCACAACTCGGGGGCGCCTGGGTAGACGTCCGGGTTCGAGTCGTTGCAGTCGCCGTCGCAGAGCCGCTGTCCGTCGGAGTCCCCATCGGACTCGTCATCCGGCACCACCTTGTCGCAGTCGTTATCTGCACCATCGCAGAGTTCTTCCGCATTCAGGTAGCTCAGAGCATCCGTGTCGTCACAGTCGCCCGCGCAGACTCGCTGACCGTCGAGGTCCTCATCGGACTCATCTTCGGGCAGTTCGCCGTCGCAGTCGTTGAGGATGCCGTCGCAGAGCTCGGGGGCGCCTGGGTAGACGTCCGCGTTCGAGTCGTTGCAGTCGGTGTCGACGCTGTGACCGTCTCCGTCCAGATCTTCCGGACTCGTCGTGTCATCATCATCGTCATCGTCGTCGTCATCGTCGTCATCTCGAGCGACGATGTCGTCGTCATCCACAGCACCACCGATTTCCCAGCCAATTGGGTTCGGTCCGTCTTCCGCTGGGCAACCTGTGCCCACCAGAAGCATGCACAGCAAAATCCAGTACCTCATGGTGTTCTCCCTCTCTTTTCCGTTGTTCTTCTCTATTGTCAAGGAGCTTTATGATCCTCCCCCTATTGGGCATCATAACATGTGAACTTACAGGGGAAAATCGATTTTGTCAATAAATATAGAAATGAAAAAAAGATAGGCATTTTAATGACTATCACTGTAGTTTCCGTATATTACTAAGTATTTTTCAAAACATAATGATTTAGACAAAACAACGCCCCGGATCAGATCCGAGGCGTCGCGTGAGTGAGGGTGACTAATGCCCTCTTGAAGTCAGACCTAGCAGTCGTCCAGGGCGCTCGAGAGCACCCAGGGGTAGCTCAGACCCTCGTGGATCCAGAAGCCGTTGCCCTGGTCGTCGACGTGGTAGTACGAGTAGTCGACGTCCGAGGACGCGCTGCACGTGTGCAGGTCGATGTAGTAGCCCCGCTCGGCCACCGTGAGGCAACCGTTCTCGTCGCCGTCGAACGCGAAGCGCTGGACCGAGACGAACCACCCACCGGGACAGGCCACGGGGCCGGTCAGCGGCGGCTCGCTCGTCGCGTCGTCGTCGTCGCCCGTCGCGTCGTCGTCGTCGCCCGTCGCGTCGTCGTCGTCGCCCGTCGCGTCGTCGTCGTCGCCCGAGGCGTCGTCGTCGTCGCCCGAGGCGTCGTCGTCGTCGCCCGAGGCGTCGTCGTCGTCGCCGCCGTCGTCGTCACCGCACAGGTTCTCGTCGATGTCGACCAGCCAGAAGCTCGTCGGCGCCGTCTCGAACCAGATCTCGGTGTCGTCGTCGAACCAGCTCCAGGAGCTGTCGAGGCACACGCCGTAGTCGCGCCACACGACCTCATCGGGGTCGATGCAGCCGTTGACGTTGGCGTCGTCGATGTGCGTGATGACCCGGTCGACGCCGATGCCGTCGCACATGCCTTCCTCGACGTCCGCGCCGGTCAGCTCCCCGCCGGGAAGCTGCTCGTCGCAGCCGGTGAGGATCATCAGGGCGGCCACGATGGCCAGGGTCAGGTTCAGTCGGAAGCTCTTCATTCTTCGATCTCCAGGGTCGCGGGGTTCTAAGTCCGCTGTGTTTCTCGGGACCCACGCGGGGCCATCTGTCTCGATTCAATGCCCACCGCATTTCTCAATGGGACTTCGCAATATAACACGAAAGTTGGATTTTGTCAACCCCCTTCCGTGCATATTGACTATATTTGGCTAATCTTAGTAGAAAAAAACCTCCCCACCGACACAGACGTGCCGATGGGGGGCCGTAGAAACCTACTGGTTGTTCTTGGGGGGCTTGCCGAAGCGCACGCCCCACCGGATACCGCCCACGAAACCACCCCGACTCTTCGGGGAGTTGATCCCATGGATCCCGACGTACGTGACGCCGGTGACGAGCCCTGCCGTCACGGTAATGGTCTGCGGACCAGCCACGTCCTTCGAGCCCTTCTTCGGGAGCTCGATGACCACGCCAGGCCGCAGGGCCAGGCGCAGACTCAGCGACTTGCTGAAGACGCCCTCTGCGGTTCGGCCGGTACCCAGGTGGTACCAGTCGACGTTGATCCCCACGGAGCCGCCGAAGCGGAGCCAGGGGACCGCGGAGAACACGGCGTAGAACGCGTCGATGCGCGCTCCGATCGTTGCCCCGACCGCGTCGAAGTCGTACTGGGCGTTCACACCCGCCAACACGACGCCGCGAAGCGTCAGCCGGTCGGTGCGATACTCGTGCGCGGCTCCCAGGTGGAACCGGTGCGCGGGCTGGACGGACAAGAGCAGACCGCCAGGCAGGACTCCCTGCCAACGCTCGTACGAGAAGTCGTACCCCAACTCGAGGTAGAAGCGATTCCGCTCCTGGGCCAACTTCAGGCCCGCGACGTCCAACTCGACCGTCTCGATCCGACCCGTGAGCGCGATGACGTCTGCCTGGACGACACCGAGCTCGACCTCGAAACCGGCGATCTTGCCGGCCGCCACGTTGTACTCGGTGGTCGCGGTCTGCAGGGTCGCCTTCGCGTCCCGCAGCTCGCGCGCGTCCGCACCTCGCGTCCGCACCATCGTGTCGTACGCCCGCTTGGCCTCCTTCATGTCGGCCTCGGCGCCCGCGGCGTCCCTCTGCAGCTTCTCGACCTCCGCCTTGGTGATCGGGTGGGTAACCCGGGTCACGGTCGGAAGCGAGGTGTGGCTCCAGAACACGGGGCTATCCCCGCGCAGGACCGTCGCGCCGAGGCGCTTGTGGTCCTTGAACTTGCCGCTGCCCTCGTAGCCGTACATGCCGGCTTCCGCCTGCACGAACCGGTTCTTGACCGGGTCCCAGACTCCGCCGAACAGGCCGACTCGCACCTCCCGACCGTACTTGTCGATCCGGTGGTGCGTGTTCTCGAGCTCACCCGCGTACTTCTGCTGATGAAACGTGTGCCCCTTCGGCATCGCTCCACACGCATCGGGGCTATCGCCCACCTGCAACTGCAGCAGGTAGCAGACGCCCCAGTCGGGAGAGCATCCGTCGAGCGTGACCGTCGCTCCGGGCTGGACGCCCACGTTCATGCACGCGTCGTGCACATCCGGGACTCCGTCGCCGTCGCTGTCCGTCCACGTTGTCGGTGCCGCTTCCGCGACGTTGATGTTTCCGATACCGACGGCCGAAGCCACCAGCATCACGATGAGGGCGAGTGCCCAGTTGCTCTTCATGTCTGCTGCCTCCGTAGGCTCGTGTTAAGCGAGCGTTGTGATTCGATCTATCAACTGAGGGGTCTCCTTTGGACCCTTTTGCGGCATGACAGTATTGAATCCAGGAGGGTGGACCAATACGTACCAAGCCACAAAAAAGTCGAAAACTGACTCCTTGTATGACGTCGCACCATAACAGAAATATGCGATTCTGTCAAGTATAGCTGGTGATATTAAAAAACTGCTCGGTTGGCGAAACGCTTGCAGCAAGGAGGAGGTGCTACTAACATTTCGCCAACTAAACAGTATTTCGCCTCCAACTAACGGAACCTTAACAAAGGCTATAAGTCCTGTCAAGCTACTAAGATTAGCCAATATTAGCGCTTTTGAACCAAAAAACACCCTTTCGGGTGCTTTTTATGAATGCATGAACTTTTTCCGCCTTATAACAGCTTCTGATCGGATCAGCACATAGGCTCCTCCAACCAACGCACCCAGTATTAGGCCAATAAAGGCATTTGTTGGAATATTGGGTCTAACCGGGTATTTAGACACTAATGGGTCGTCCACGAGCCTTACCGATATATTTCCACCCGATGTGTATCGCCAACCTTGCTGTGTAAGCACGAAAGCAATTGCCTGTGATATCTGCTTTGCTTGCTCCGGCTCTTTATTGTAAGTGTCCACGCTCAACAAACCTGTACCACGTTCCACAGAAGTCCCAAGCATCCTGCGCCACACCTTGCGTCGCTTAGCCTCTTTTTCTTCCTCTGACGGAAACTGTGACTCGTCAATGTTGAACTGCGCACTAAGCACCTGATCAAAAAACGCTGTCGTAAATACGATAGTCGCAAGATCATCCGCAACTCTCTCCGCACTCCTGCTCGCAGTGTACGCATCAGCACTCACAGATTCTTGCGTGATCAACAACCGAGACGACGCACGATACTCAAGCGGACGGACAAAGCTCAAGGCAACTCCAAGCACAACACCAAAAACCGTAAACCACATGATGGTGGTCCAGTATCTAGATAGAACTCTTGCTGCTCTTGCTGTTGTCATGATATTTCCTCCTTAAGTTACTCAAGTGTAACAAATATTTCGATCTCCGTCTCTTCCCTTTGTACATGCAACTGAATTTGTCCGCCAACTTTTCCCGTTGCAACGTATTCAGCAAGAGGTGTAGCTCCGACAGGCTGACCTTGAATCCTCATTATGACATCGTCCAATAGAAGGCCGCTCTTCTGTGCAGCTCCCCTATTATTCAGTCCAACAACTCTCCAACCCTCACGAAACTCCTCGTCCGCATCAACGACGCGCATGACATCGCGAACCTGTAATCCAATCTTTGCGCGATCAACCTCACCGTCAAGTAACACTGTCTCCAATGCCGGTGTCATGTGATGCAAAGGTCGGACAGTTTCGCCATCCTTCATTAAACCTATCAACTCCCCTACCGAGTTCGTTACCATCGCGCCAGCAGGCACATCAACTACCTGGTCCAGTAAGAAAGACCGCGCAAGAATTCCTCCCGATGCAACCCAAGTCTCATTAGCAAAGTTGTTCTCGTTTGCGATAGTACGAGGATATACAGTCTCACCAGAAATCACGAAAACAAGATCTCCCTGAGCCACAGATGCACTGGATCCAAAAGTGCCAACGCGGGCATCGGAAATCGTCGTCTTTGCAAAACCGTACTCAGACGCAGCGTCTACCACGAATTCTTCAATATCATATACGTCACCTCCCAGCACTACCTTAGCGTTCTTGCCATATACATTCATAACACTGTCCGGAATCAGCACCCAGCCATCTGTCGTTAAA
>JABIWD010000049.1 GCA_018701105.1 Candidatus Uhrbacteria bacterium
AGCTTTGGCGCGACGTGAGCCAAAGGAAACGGGTGATCGTGAAGAACATGATGTTCATCCTGTGCAGACAACCTGGGATGCTGCGGGAGACATGGGGCATGCAAAGTGGGTGAAGCTTTCCGATAACTGTTCAAATAGTACATGGAGCGGCCTTGATTCTGCTGCGAAACTTGCAGAACAGTTCAAACATCCGTACGTGAGCATGTATCACGTGTTTGCCGGGATGTTGTCAGAGCCAAGTGTTGCGCATATATTTTCACGATTAGGTATCGGTTTCGAGAACATCAAAGAGCCTCTTTCAAGGAAATTGCACGAGATCACTGCCGCTCAAGCCGGGCAGGCGGTTGCAGCGGGCATTGATCCTTTGGGGCAGCGAACGATACTGGGAGCAGCAGTTCATGCTCGTTACGAGGGTCGCACGGTTATCACGCCAGTGGACATGTTTATATCTAGCTACAGGAACTCCGAGTTTCTTCGTGAGGTCTTCTATGGTATTGGGATTGAGGACGAGGCGATGGAGAACGTTTTGGCGTGGTTGCAGATTCGTGAGCAATTGCGAGCAAGATGGCAGGCTTTCCGATCTGCAAGTGCATTTAAGCCAAAGGGCAACATGAACCGGTCGATGACGGCTGTCGCGACTCCTTTGTTGAACAAGGTTAGTGACGATTTGACGAGTATGGCGGTGCGTGGAGGTTTACCACTGCTTGTTGGACGCGAAGAGGAGATGGCGCGAATATTACGAGTATTTGAGGGTGGCGGACGCTCGGTTGTTCTTGTTGGTCCTCCCGGAGTTGGAAAGCAGGCGATGATTGATGGTATTGCGGAGAAGATGGTGCGTGAAGATGTACCGGAGATGCTGAAGGATCGACGTCTTGTTAGTTTTGACATTGGACGACTCGTAGCGGGCGCTACGCCTGCGCAGGCAGAAGAGAGGTTGCTATTGGCTTTGAACGAGGTTGGTATGTCGCGTAACATTGCGTTGGCCATTCCGAATATCGACGACATTGTAGGAATATCGGCCGGTGGAGCGGAGAGCCTCGATCTTTCGTCATTGTTGGCGAGTGAGATTGAGAAAGGGTACTTTGTATTGGTTGCGACGACTACGTCCGATGCTTATCGGTCAACACTTGAGGGGTCGGCGCTTGGAAGCGCGCTTACGAAGGTTGAGATCGATGAACCGGAGAAGAACCTCGCAATCCAGATCGTAGAAGCTAAAGTTGGCCGTGCCGAGGCCGAGCATAGTGTCATCTTCTCGTACCAAGCAGTAGAGGCTGCAGTTGAGCTTACGGGTCGCTTTATGCACGATAATCACTTACCAGAGAAAGCGATTCAAGTTGTGCAAGAAGCTGCTCTTGCTGTTAAGCAGAGTAAGGGAATTGGTTCGACTGTTACCAAGGAGGATGTTGCGAAGATCGTGTCGGCTGCTTCAAAGGTACCTCTAACATCAGTGTCTCAAGACGAGAAAGCTAAGCTGCTTACGCTTGAAACAGAAATGCATAAGCGTGTTATTGGTCAGGGAGAGGCTGTGAAGATGGTGAGTTCAGCTTTGCGTCGAGCTCGTACTGAGTTGCGGTCAGGAGGACGTCCAATTGCGAACTTTATGTTCTTGGGTCCAACTGGAGTTGGAAAGACCGAGCTTGCAAAGACTATTGCTGAAACATACTTTGGTGACGAGAAGGCGATGATAAGACTCGACATGTCTGAGTATCAGGCGCCAGGAAGCATTGACCGGTTACTCGGAGTTCCGGGATCCGGACAGGGTGGAGTGTTCACGGAAGCTGTAAGACAACAGCCGTTTGGTTTGATTTTGCTGGATGAGCTTGAGAAGTCGCATCCAGATATATTGAACGTATTCCTTCAGGTATTTGATGATGGACGATTGACCGATGCAGCAGGTCGCACGATCGATTTCACACAAACCATCATCGTTGCAACCTCAAATGCTGGATCACCTTACATCCAAGCTGAGATCAAGAAACAGACTCCGATAGACCAGATAAAGACGCATTTGATTGAGACTGAGCTTGCTGCGATCTACCGTCCTGAGTTTTTGAACCGTTTCGATGGAATTGTGGTATTTACGCCATTGACGATGGAAGATGTGATGGCGATTGCTGGATTGATGCTTGGTGGTGTTATCGCACGTATGGATGAGAAGGGGATAGCGTTCGAGGTAACGCCTGCTGCCATGAAGGAGCTTGCTGTTGCGGGTTACGATCCGCAGTTTGGAGCGCGACCGTTGCGTCGAGTGATTCAAGAGAAAGTGGAGGATCCATTGGCAACAGTTCTGCTCGAGGGCAAGGTGGAGAGACGAGATAAAGTTGTATTAGATGCCGGGGGAGACCTTCGCATCGAAAAAGCGCAGGCGCTATGAGTATAATCGTTGCGCTTGCGAGTTTTTTAATATCGGCGTTCGCAGTAATTTTGGTTATTGGAGCCGCGAGACGGCTCAAGATCGTAGACACGCCAAAGAAAGATGGTCGCCGAGTACATAAAAAACCGATCCCTCTTCTTGGAGGTTCGGCTATTTTTATTGCGATCTTGATTGTAACTACTATCGTATTGATGCGATCGGACGCTTTGGTCTCTGGAGAGGTCACAGCCGCTCATTACATTGCTCTATTGATCTCGATGTTGATCCTGGTGATCGGCGGCGGACTCGATGACAAGTTCAATCTAAAACCTCAGTATCAAATACTATTCCCAGTTCTCGCCGCACTTGTCGCGATTGGAGGTGGACTTGGCGTAGAAAAGCTCACGAATCCCTTTGGAGGCGTCTTGTTCCTCGAGGCACACACGTGGGATTTGTTTAAGCTTGGCGCACATAATGTAGCATTCAGTTGGCCGGGCGATATTATCGTATTCTTGTGGTTAATGGGGATGATGTACACGACCAAGCTGCTCGACGGTCTTGACGGCCTGGCGACGAGCATTGGCTCTGTTGGAGCTTTAGTCGTCCTCTTGCTCGCGAGTACAGTAGCTTATCTTCAACCAGACATCGTAGTATTCGCAGCAATCGTATTCGGAGCCCTGATCGGATTCCTGGTGTGGAACATGCATCCTGCCAAGATTTTTCTTGGAGAGGGAGGCGCGTTGCTCGTTGGATTCGTATTGGGATCACTCGCAGTGCTGTCAGGTGGAAAAGTAGCTACGTTGCTGCTCGTGATGGGTGTTCCGATATTGGATGTTGTGTGGGTGATGTATCGGCGACGACAAGCAGGGAGGAAGGTTTCGAAAGCTGATAGATTGCACCTTCATCATAGATTGTATGATCTTGGGATGACTCAGCGCGACGTTGTGTTCTTCTACACGTTCTTGGCGAGTATGTTTGGCGTTATGACACTGTTCTTGTCGAGCATGGCGAAGTTGATAGCGTTGATAGGGCTATCGATAGTTGTACTGGCCGGAGCTTTCTTCCTGATTTCTCTGGAAAAGAAAGCGCCCCGGACCCGTAAAGGTCAGGGGCGGTCGTAGTAGCCGGTCTAGTTCGGCAGCTCCGGGATCAGCGGCACGTGCCGCGTAGCCTTGTCTGCGAGCTCGTGCACGAGTTGCACGAGGCCGTGGTAGGCGATGCCCATGCCACGCAGGATGCGCGCAGCCGGCTCTTCGATCACGTCCGCGATTCCTCGGAAGCAGATGCGAGCGGCCTTGAGTGCCTTCTGCACCCGGTTGTTGAGCTTCGGCGGACACACCTCGCCGAGCGCCTTCAGGCGGTTCTTCTCGGCCATCAGCATGTGCGCCTTGACGAGCGCACCGGTGGCATCCTCGACCAGCAGGGCCAGGATGTCCAGGAACCACGTCTCGAAGCGCCCGATCTCGTTGTAACCCTCTTCGTAGCCGTCGTCGTAGCCCTCCTCGATCTCTGTCTCATCGTCCATGCGCGTGGAGATGAACGCGAGGTACTCGCCGAATCTCTCAAGCGGGACCACGATTCCAATTTCAGCGTTTGCACATTCAGCAGTCACGATTACTCTCCTCCAAAGGCAACACCATAGTTGCCTGTAAATCTAACCATATTATATGCGATTTGTAAAGCCATTGGCAATAGTTGCCGTATTAATCTTAGCAGGAGTAGGGTGCTCGTCTTCGGGTGATTCTGGTGGTATGGTTAAGATAGAAACACCGTCTGGGGATAAGATTCACGTAAAAGAAGCGCGATCTCTGACCGAACAGCATGTAGGTTTGTCCGGATCTAAAGATATTGGCGATGGGATGCTGTTCTGTTTTCCCGAGTACAAGGTGCAAAAATTCTGGATGCTTGATATGCATGTTCCGATTGATATGATTTGGATAGAGGACGAGAAGGTGACAGGTGTGGCAGATAATGTGCCGATTGAGACCAATAATGACTGGACACGACGAGAGAGCGGTGATGCGGTGAATACAGTGCTCGAGGTTCCTGCAGGAATGGCAGCAGAGCTGGGAATCGTACGAGGGTCAGTTATGCCAGACGTCGACGAGATTTGCTCGTAGGGACGCCCTTCTGCGCGTCCGCGCTAGCAAACCCTAGCAATCTCCATGCAAACAAAAACGAGCCTTGCGGCTCGTTTTTTCTTATGCGATTTTTTCAATCATCACTTTCGTGAAAGGCTGTCGGTGACCAACGTTTCGTCGGTAGTTCGACTTTGGCTTGTACTTCACGACGCTAATCTTCTTAGCTCGTCCGTTCTCCATGATCTTACCAGTAACCTTTCCGGCGAGAGGAGTTCCAACTTTTGTCTCCTTACCTTTGTCGTCAGAGATTAGGATCGCCTCGAACTCTACGGCTGTTCCTACCTCCTGCTCGATCTTCTCTGTAAGGAACCATTTTCCTTCCTCTACAACGTGCTGCTTTCCTCCGCTTTTGATAATAGCGAACATATTCATGAAACTTATGCCCGTTTCCAGCGAATTCGCGGAATCCAAGGCGTTCTTTAAGATGGCCAGATAGTAACAAAATGGGGGATTATTGTCAATCCCGACCTAAACCTCCCAACGACGATGCAACGCGTCACCCAGAGTCACCTCATCAGCAAACTCTAGGTCCGAGCCTGCTGGCAAGCCTCGCGCTAACCTCGATGCCTTGATGTTTCGCGCTTTGAGTAGCTTGGATAGGTACATGATCGTTGCCTCGCCTTCGATATCTGGGTTGAACGCGAGCACGACCTCTGAAACTGCGGGCTCGTTTGTGAGCCTTTGGAATAGCGAGTTGATCTCGAGTGTGTCGGGGGTGATCCCTTCGATGGGCGAGAGCGTACCCCCTAGTACGTGGTAGCGGCCTCGGAACCCTGCAGAGTCGATCGTTCCTATGTCGCGGGGGTGGGCGACTGCGCAGATCATCGTTTTGTCTCGTTTTGAGTCCAAACAGATCTCGCAAATCTCTTGCGTTGTGTACGTCTTACATGTCGAGCACGAGGTTACTGCTTGTTGTAGCTCGTGCAAAGCTCGGGACATCGACTCGATGGTGCCCTTTGGTTGCTTTAGTAGATAGAAAACATAACGGAGTGCGGTTTTTGGCCCCACTCCTGGTAAATAGGTGAACAGTGTCACCAGGTTCTGAATTGGTCTTGGGTACTCGCGCATTACAATCCAAGCTGACTAAGGTCGGGCATTCCACCGGCTTCCTTCATTGCCGCCTGAATTTCCTTTTGTAATTTCTTGTTTACCTCTTCGAGCGCTCCTTTAACTCCTCGTTCAATCTCGCTCGTGCTTTTTCCTTCCTCGATCGTTACAGAGAGAACCTCCTGCTTACCATTCATCTTAATCTCAACTCCGTTTGATGAACCTGTGACCTGCACAGCTTCGAGTGCTTTCTCGATAGTCTTTGCCTGTGAGCGAACGTCTTTGAGTGCTTTGATTTTGTTAAACATAGTTTTAGATAATAGATTTAAGTTTAGTCCAGTTGTCATTCTGAGCGGTAGCGTCGGAATCTCATCACGCTAGAGGTCGCCTCTAGAAGTATGAGATCCTCACGTCGTGCCTCCTCAGGATGACAAGTCCTAGCCTTTCACCTTTGGCAACGGTGGCATTGCATTCGCCGTGTGTTGCTGTGGCATTTTGCGAGGCTCCATGCGTCTCTCCAGGTTTCTGAAGGTTGCACGCGCTCCATCGAAGTATAGCTTTACAATGCCGGTTGGTCCATTACGATGTTTCGCGATATGGATCTCAGCGATGTTTTGCTCCTCGGGAGACAGCTCATCCGGCTGATAGTTTTTGTCCACGGCTTTTCTGTAGATGAACATAACCACATCGGCGTCCTGCTCGATTGATCCAGATTCTCGAAGGTGAGACAGCTTTGGAATCGCAGGTTTTAGAGCTTCCACTGTACGACTCAGCTGTGACAGCGCGATCACCGGAATCTCGAGCTCTCGAGCAATCTGCTTGAGTCCACGTGAGATCTCGGCAACTTCCTGCACACGGTTTTCTTTTGCGCCACGGGATTCCATGAGCTGCAAGTAGTCGATGATGATCATACCGAGTCCGTGCTCGGCTTTGAGTCGACGACACTTTGCGCGGATCTCCATGATGTTTGCAGACGCAGAGTCGTCGATATAGATAGGGGTGTCGGCAAGGATTCCCAGCGCTTTTCCAACCTTAGGGAAGTCGTCGTCGCGATCTGAAAGTTTACCGGTTCGCAGTTTCCAAAGGTCAATGTCACCCTCGGCACAGATAAGACGATCAACAAGTTGCTCTTTACTCATCTCGAGCGAGAACAGCCCAACAGGTATCTTGTGCTTCACCGCTGCATGAAGCATGAGCGATAGCGCGAACGCGGTCTTTCCAACGGACGGACGGGCGGCCAGGATAACGAGATCGGCTTTTTGGAATCCGGCGAGTAGGTTGTCGAGACCTGTGTATCCAGTTGGAACACCTCGCAACTTACCGCGTTCTTTGTGAAGCTGATCGATTCGTTCGAACGCATCTGACAGGATAGCCTTAATCGGAACGAACGATTGCTTGAGGTGATTCTTGGAAACGCTAAACATAGCTTGCTCGGCTTCGTCGAGCACGATAGCAAGGTCATCTTCCGACTCGTCGTACCCCATCTTTGAAATTGTCGACGCTGCACTGATCAGTCGGCGTAACGTTGATTTCTTCTGGATGATCCCACTGTAATGCAAGATATTGCTGGATGTTGGGACGATGTTCGTGAGCTCTGCGATGTACGCACGCCCTCCAGCGAACTTCAGCTTGTCGAGCTCATCGAGCCGGTTTCCAAGCGACAAGATGTCGATCGGCTCGTGTTTCGAGTATAGCTCTACCATCGCTTCGTATAGATGACGGTGCTTTTCAAAGTAGAAGTCGTCTGGACGTACTTTGTCCGCAATCTTCATCATAGCCTCCGGATCTATCAAAAGAGCCCCTAGAAAGGACTGTTCTGCTTCCTCGTTGTGCGGAGGTATTTTGTGTAGTTCATTTGCCATGTTTCGATTTTAGCGCAGTTGGGCCTTATAATCAATGGTCTTTGGGGTATAAGCTGTGTGCCTCTTGTTGATAGCGAAAATAAGACAGAAGCCTGTGGACCTCTTTATTCCTCTGCATGTTATACTTTTGGAGTAATTAGAACCCAACGCCAACAGATGAAGGGTCTTTTTGGAGGAAATGGAGAGAGGCGTAAGGCTATTGGGCTCATCATTGGAGCCGTAGTAGGCGTCGGAATATTTGGAATACCTTTTGCATTTATGCAATCGGGATTTTTTGTTGGGATGATTTACCTTGTGGTGATTGGTTTCGTTGCAATGACTTTGGCGATGATGTTCTCCGAAGTTGCAATACAGACACCGGGGCGGCATCGTATGTCCGGCTATGTGCGAAAGTATTTTGGTAAAAAGTGGGGAGCTGTAGCGGCTCTTGTGATGACTGGGAGCACGTGGGGTGGATTGTTAGCGTACGTGTTGGTTGGGGGAGAGTTTTTCCACGCTCTCGTATCGCCGTACATAGGCGGGACACTTTTCGTTTATCAACTATTCTTCATGATTTTTGGGTTCGTGGTTGCACTTCGCGGCTTGTCGTTCGTTGCACGTACCGAGTCATATCTAGTTCCGGCGCTCTTGCTCGTGGTCACAGTGATTATTTTGAGGGGGATCTTTGATGTCGACACTATCAACTATACGACGCTCACAGGTAGCAATATCTTCTTGCCGTATGGAGTCGTCCTGTTCTCGATCGGTGGGCTGAATGTGATTCCAGAGATAAAGGATCTTCTCAAAAAAGATAGCGATTCCATGAGACGAGTGGTGCCGATTGGATATCTGATAATAATCGCCATGTACGCTGCCTTTGCGGCAGTCGTGGTGGGAGTGACCGGACTGGAGACAACGCCAGAGTCAATCATTGGGCTCGGAGAAGCTCTGGGTCCATGGATATTGGTTCTTGGTTCGATAATGGGTCTGTTGGCGGTGGTGACCAGTTTCATAATCATGTCCGTAGAGCTACAAGATATGCTTGAGTTTGATTTTGGGACTTCAAGGTTGCTCGCATGGTTCGCAGCCGTTTCGGTACCTTTGGTTATCTTCTTGATGGGAGCACGAGACTTCATTGAGGTTATCAGTTTTACTGGTGCTGTTTTTGGAGGCTTGATGGGGATATTCGTGGTTGCGATGTATTTGAAGGTCCGCAACAAGACGTGTACATCACCTGCAAAATGCTTCGCTATTCCAAAGTGGATAAGCATAGCTATTCTTATACTGTTCGTGGCTGGTATACTGATAGGAGTACTGGATTTATCTCCAGCTAAGATTAACGAATGGCTGACATGAAACCGCTCAGATTTCTACTAATGTTCGTACTGGCAAGCGTGGCTAACTTTTTAGTCTCGTCGTTTTTCATATTCACTGCCAAGATGTTAGGAGAAGCACGATTGTTGCTGGCGGGATTCGTACTATCG
>JABIWD010000033.1 GCA_018701105.1 Candidatus Uhrbacteria bacterium
GTATAATCAGATTTTTCTTGCACCTGTATTTCCGTTAGTGCACTAGTGAGCTCGTCTTTTCTCTCTGATATCAATTTACTTATCCCGATGATCTCGAGCTGCCCAATAGCAACGGTGTTGCCATGTATACTCATTGTTTTCAAGTCACCGAAGAGTGTGTCTCGTAATCTTTCACCGGAAAGATCAGACTTGGCTTTGAACATTTGCATGGCGAGATCTTGCGGTGCCTTGGAGATGCTCCAAAGCCAGTCTGCCATTTTCTTGTCTCGATCGGTGGAAATCCCGGAAAAGTTTTGTGTGTTTGAGAGTATCCCTCCGAGCAGATAAAGCGCAGATTCCTTAGATGGTTCGATTTTCTGTTTCTTGAACCGCTCAGCTACCAGAGTCGCTGCAGCTCCTATAAGTTCGATCTGGTTTGTTGAATTTGTAAAAGCGTCTAGATGACTAGCTACTCTATGATCAATGATTTCAGTCACTCGTTCAACTCGTAGAGGCTCTGGAAGATCCTTGGAGTAACTAGCATCCAGTAGGATAACATCAGCGTCCGTATCTTCTGTAGGTCCATTCGCTAAGGGTAGATCGAACTCCGATATCAACCACTGAACCTCAATATGCGGCGTACCCCAAATATGCGCCTGTGCATCTTTACCTGTAGCGCGCAGTAATTCGGCATATGCCATAGCACATCCGTAACCATCGAGATCGGGATCTTTGTATGTTGTGGTGATCATGTTCATATCATTTTGTGGTTACATTTTCCGTCTCCTCAAGATAGTGTCTGACTTGCTTTTTCACGAACCGTCTTCCCGTTCCGCTTTTTAAAAACTTTTCTCTTCCGAGTGCATCCATCTTGTTGCGGTAAGCTTCGTAGTGCATGAGCTCGAACGCGCCTCGATAGCTGGTGGATTTATTGCTTCCAGCTTTGTGCTCTTGAACGCGCCTCTTGAGATCGCTTGTCATTCCTATATACCATTCTCGATCTGAAAATTCCAGAATATATACGTAGAACATGTGAATATTTTAGCATGTCGCACGAGTGTCCGGCTAATTCGGCTTATACACTTGGTTGGCGGCGCCACGTGAACACCGACGACTCGCAACTAGAAAAGACGCGTAAAATTGACACTGGACATGAAGTCAATCACGCGGCACGTAAAAACACCGACTAAGTCGGTGTTTTTACGTGGCTCGGGGACAGGGGATCGAACCCCGATTCCCAGGACCAAAACCTGGTGTCCTACCATTAGACGATCCCCGAATGTTGTGCGGAGATTATGCCACTAAATAGGGGATTTGTAAAGGGTTATGGGGCCTGTTCCAGGGGGCCTTGACAGCCTATTGACAAAATGGGTGATATGAGGTACTGTAATGCCCAAGCAGAGGCAGATTCAAAGTGGAGTTCAATGAATTCACGGCGAGAAGCAGTTGCGTTAATTCATTACCACTTTTTTCTATGACTGGAGTCATCAAACGACTTACAGACAAAGGATTCGGATTTATCGCCGTTGAGGGTGAAGAGAAGGACTTGTTCTTCCACTCATCATCATTGGTCGATGTAATGTTCGATGAACTTGCAGAAGGAGACGAGGTTACATTTGAGACAGAGGATTCTGATAAGGGTCCACGTGCTACAAATGTGCAACGTGCCTAAGAGTTAAAAAAGCCGCCCGGCAACGGGCGGTTTTTTGTTTGGTATGTTAATATCGATTTATGATAGCAACAGGCATACAAAGTTGGTTCTACAAGCATATTGCAAAGCCGATATTCTTTAAGCAAGATCCTGAGAAAGTTCATGATCGCGTTCTTGGTGTCGGGAAGGTCCTGGGAGGCTCTACATTGAGCAAAGCGGTAGTTGGTGCGGTTATGCGCTACAAGAATCCGATTCTCGTTCAGGAGATCAGGGGCGTCCGTTTTCCGAACCCAGTTGGACTCGCTGCAGGGTTCGACAAGAACGCTGAGCTGACCGAGCTATTGCCCGATGTTGGTTTCGGGTTTGAGGAGATTGGATCGATCACTGGGGAGTATTGCGAGGGGAATCCAAAGCCTCGATTGTGGCGTCATCCTGAGTTGCAGAGTTTGCGCGTTTATTACGGTTTGAAGAATGATGGATGTGAGGCGATCTCGGCGCGACTTAAAGATCGAGAGTTTGAGATACCGATCGGGGTCAGTGTCGCGAAAACAAATTGCGCGGCTACTGTTGAGACTGGAGCAGCGATTTCGGATTATGTGAAGGCGTATATAGCATTCAAAGACATCGGATCTTATGACACTATCAATATCAGTTGTCCGAATGCTCACGGAGGTCAGCCGTTTACTGATGTGGCGAGACTGTCTGAGTTGCTCGTTGCCTTGAACGAGAAGCGAAACGATAAGCCGATGTTTCTTAAGCTGTCGCCAGATCTCGACCTTGAGCGGTTGCACGAGATCGCAACTGTTGCAAAAGAGAGCCGCGTAGATGGTCTGGTTGTGAGCAACCTTACTAAGAAGCACGATTTTGGTGATGGCGGTTTGAGCGGTAAGTCGGTTGAGCCTCATGCGCTCGGGCACTTGCAGTATCTCGCCAAAGAATTCAAGAACGATTTTGTTTTGATATCGTGTGGCGGTATATTTTCTGCAAAGGACACATACGAGCGAATCAAGAACGGTGCTTCTCTTGTTCAGCTGGCTACGGGCATGATTTTTGAAGGTCCGCAGTTGATAGGGGAGATAAATCGAGATTTGGCCAAGATGATCAAAGATGACGGTTTTTCAAATATCTCAGATGCGATTGGTGCCGATGTATGGCGGTAATAGTCGCGAATAAGCCTTTGGGATGGACACCTTTGCAGGTCATAGAGAATATTCGGGAGAAGGATTCTCGTTATAGTGATAGCAAGATGGTTTACGCCGGGCGACTGGATCCGATGGCAGAAGGGTTACTCGTAATCCTGACTGACGAGGATCGTTTTAAACTTGATGGATATTTAAAAAAAGAGAAGTCGTACACAGCGACGATGTTGTTTGGATTCAAGAGCGACTCACTGGACGCGCTTGGAATTGTTGAGCGCGTGGGATCATCGGATCTCGAGCTTGCTGTGGGTGCGGTCGAGGGTCTCGTTGGTGCGCATGAGCTCGAGTTGCCTTCATACAGCGCGTACAAGATACAAGGTAAGCCGCTGCACTGGTGGGCGCAGCAGGGGAGGATCGACGAGATTGAGAAACCAAAAAAGAACATGACCGTGCAAGACGTCCGGGTTGTAAAAACCGAGATGCTTAATGCGGGTGATGTTCTTTTGGATGTCGAGCGCACGATCAGTCTCGTGAGCGGCGACTTCAGGCAGGACGAGGCTGTCGAGTCTTGGAAGCGAGCGTTGGATGGAGTCGACGAGCTGCTCGTAGTCACAGCCGAGTTCGATGTGACGAGTGGAACTTATATCCGGACGCTAGTCGATACCGTAGGCGAGAAACTCGGATGCGGTGGATTACTTTTACATCTTGATCGTACGCGGCTTGGGGAGTTTGTTGAGCCTACCTAACGCTAATTACATGGTAGACAATCTCACCGCTGTTTGTCTCCACGGCAACATTGTCTCCTTCATAACGGTCGAGCAACATTGATCCCAGCGGACTCGTGTGCGAGATCCGACCTTTCATGATGTCGACTTCTTGTGATCCGACGATCTGGAATGTCTGCTGGCTTCCATTGATTTCAAGAACGACCGTCGCTCCGAGTCTAATAGCGCCAGTTGCATCAGTACCTTCCTCAATCGGGATCGCTTGGTTGACCCGCTCGGTCAAACTAATGATCCGCGAGTTGATGCGCCTGAGTCTTCGCTTTGCATCTTGATACGCAGCGTTCTCTGAAAAGTCTCCATCTTGTGCTGCGAACTGCATATTCTCCGATGCCTCTGGTCGGTCGACCTTCTCAAGTCTCTCAAGCTCATCCTTTAGGCGCTGGATTTTTGCAGGTGTCAGATGATTGTCGGTCTTCCTATTCTGAAGCCGCTCCATCTCGGCTTTTCTTGTTGGTAATCGCATATTATCAGTATCATATCATCTTATCCCCAAACCCGTTGACATTCGGTTTTTGTTCGTATAGAATAGCTTCACAACTCATCCATGACCCCCTAGTAGGTAAGCCTGCTCGGGATTTTGTGTCTTTGTGCTCGTGTCATCCTGAGGAGGAACGACGTGAGGATCTCATCATGCAAGATACTCTAGAACAATGAGATTCCTACGTTGCCACTCAGAATGACATTGTCTGGAGCGTACGGATCTCAAATATTTCAAGAAACCATGAAATTCAAGCTCAAATCAGAATATACACCAGCTGGTGACCAGCCGACCGCGATCAAAGAACTTGTTCGTGGTCTTAAACGTGGGGACTTACGCCAGACTTTGCTTGGTGTTACTGGTTCCGGAAAGACGTTTACGGTTGCGAACGTAATTAATGAGGTTCAGCGACCTACTCTTGTTGTAGCGCACAACAAAACGCTCGCGGCTCAGCTTTGCGCCGAGCTTAGGCAGTTCTTTCCTGATGCTGCCGTTGAGTACTTCGTTTCATACTACGACTACTATCAGCCCGAGGCGTATTTGCCACGTACGGATACTTTTATAGAAAAGGAAGCGCAGATCAATGACGAGATCGATCGTCTTCGTCACGCGACGACACAGGCGCTGCTATCGAGAAAAGATGTGATCATCGTCGCATCGGTTTCATGCATCTACTCAGTTGGATCACCAGACGAGTATCGCGCGTCGATGTTGCATATTGGCGAAGGGGAACAGCGTGAAGATATTATGCGGCAACTGATATCGATGCAGTTCGAGCGTACGAGCGCGGATCTTAAGCGAGGAAACTTTAGAGTTCGTGGCGACATCCTGGAGGTGATGCCGATGAACGAGGAGACGATTTATCGCGTTGAGTTCGAGAAGGCTCGCGTAATATCGATTCGAGAGCTCGAGGCAATCACTCGTCGATTCGTGAAAGACCATCACGAGATCTGGATGTTCCCTGCGAAACACTTCATGACGGCGCCGTCGAGACTAGAGGGTGCACTTACCGGGATCGCGAACGAAAAGAAGAAACGTGTCGCGGAACTCGATAAAGAAGGGAAGCTGCTCGAAGCTGAGCGGATCAACCGTAGAACTACGCACGATCTCTCCATGATTCGTCAGACGGGATTTTGTAGCGGTATCGAGAACTATTCGCGATGGTTTGATGGTCGCAGTCCGGGTGAACCGCCATTTACATTGCTAGATTTCTTTCCAGATGATTTCCTCACGATCATTGATGAATCTCATGTAACTGTTCCGCAGATTCGCGGCATGTTGGCGGGGGACCAGGCTCGAAAAAAGAACTTGATCAACTTTGGGTTCCGATTACCGAGCGCGATCGATAACAGGCCGTTGAGTTATGACGAGTTTGATAAGAGGATAGGTCAGGTGATCTATGCGTCAGCCACTCCGGGCGATTATGAGCTTGATCGCAGTGACCATGTTGCAGAGCAGGTGATTCGTCCAACAGGTTTGCTCGATCCCAAGATCGAAGTGCGACCTGTCACGGGAACAAAGGACTCGCCGGGACAAGTGGATGACCTGTTGCCACGAGTAAGAGAGAGAATCGACATCGGGGATCGTGTACTCGTCACAACCTTGACCAAGAAGATGGCCGAGGATTTGTCGCAGTACATGATGGATGAAGGATTCAAGGTCGGTTACATTCACAGCGACATCGTTACGCTCGAGCGTGTGGAGATATTGAATAGTTTCAGAAAAGGAGAGATTGAGGTGCTTGTTGGAGTAAACCTGTTGCGAGAAGGTCTCGATCTACCAGAAGTTAGTCTAGTAGCGATTCTCGACGCAGATAAAGAAGGCTTTCTTCGATCGGAGATGTCGTTGATTCAGACCATGGGTCGTGCGGCGCGAAACGTTAGGGGATCCGTTGTACTCTATGCAGACAAGGAGACTGGGAGCATGAAGCGCGCGATGAAGGAGACTGAGCGTCGTAGAAAGAAACAGATGGCGTATAACAAGAAGCATGGTGTTACGCCCACGTCGACAAAGCGGGAGATATCGGATATTAGATCTATGGTTGGCGGAGAAGGGGATGTAAAGATTGACGACATACTCAAGATCGAGCTTACCGCTGAGCCGCATGAGATCAAGGAGGTTATCGAAGAAAAGCAGTATGAGATGAAAGAGGCGGCGAAGGAGCTCGACTTTGAGACGGCGGCTTTGTTGAGAGACGAGATAAAGGTACTTGAGGAGGAAATAAAAGGAGTCAAAAAACGCGACCAATAGCCCAGTCGGGATTGGTCGCCGCAGTCTAACGGGAGAACCTGCGTACGCACCTCAGGAGGAAGTCTCGTTCGCGGTCGTCGATCCACTTTGTGCGTTTCTCTGGAGCCATCGACTCTTCAATGGCTGCGATGTATGAGTAGGCCTTGATCGCGAGATCGAGATGCTCACGAGCTTCGGCTGAGCTGACGAAGTTGGCGCGTGTCAGCTCTTTGTAGAGCTCGTAGAGGCCTGCCATGTTCGTGAAGAACTGCCCTTTGCACTGCATGATGATGAGCGAAGCACCTCGTAGCGGTTCTAGCACCGTGCCTTTACCGAGAGCCATCGAGGCGTCATTGTCATGGCCGTTTCCGTCGTTTGGGGGAGTCGACGTGATGCAGCCGTTCTCCAGAGTGGGGATAACCCAGTACGCGAGGACAGTGTCTTGTTCGATCTCCGGACATTCCACGGGCTCTGGTTTCGAGAGAGGAATTGCTCCGCCGTATCCAGCAAGGAGTTCGCTCCACCACTCAGCAAGCGGCAGAGTTGAGTCTACTGATGGGAGGTCTGTGATATTCATAAACCCTCCTTCCGACCCATTTTTACCAAAATGTTAATAAATTCGCAAATCAAATCAAAGATCATCCGTAAAGGCTGGATCAGTGTGGATAACCATTATGACTGACAAGATAATCATCAAAGGAGCCCGAGAACACAACTTAAAGAACGTAAGTTTAGAGCTCCCGCGGAACAAACTAGTATGTTTTACAGGACTTTCCGGATCGGGTAAGTCATCTTTGGCGTTCGATACAATCTTTGCTGAAGGTCAGCGTCGTTATGTTGAGTCATTATCGGCATATGCTCGCCAGTTCCTTGGACAGATGAAGCGGCCGGACGTGGATGACATTGTAGGTTTGTCGCCAGCGATCAGCATCGACCAGAAAGCGCATTCGCGGAACCCGCGATCAACTGTTGCGACGATTACGGAGGTTTATGACTATCTGCGCGTGCTGTATGCAAGGATAGGGCAGCCTCACTGTGTCACGTGTGACAAGGAGATTCAGAAGTTGACGCTAGACGAGATGGTAGATGTGATAGTGGGCGAGGCCAATGGCGAGTCTACTCAAATCATGGGTCCAGTTGTTCGTGGGCGGAAGGGTGAGTATTACCAAATGCTTTACGATCTTTATAACAGTGGTTTTGCGAAGGTTAGGATTGATGGAAAGATTCATCATCTGTCTCAGCAAATTAAGCTGTCTCGATATCAGAAGCACACGATTGAGGTGATTATCGATACTTTGACACCGGAGGAGATGAAGAAGATGAACAAAGCGACTCGTCAGCGAATTCATGAGGCAGTTGAGGCAGCGCTCGAGCACGGAGGTGATGTTATTAGCGTTTTGTTTGGCAAGAAACGTGAGAAGCTTTTGAGTTCTAAGTTCAGTTGTCCAGATGACGGATTCTCGTTTCCAGAGATTGAGCCGCGTCTATTTTCCTTCAACTCGCCATATGGAGCCTGTCAGGGATGTGACGGTATTGGAGCTGAGTCTTTGTTTTCTGATGCTATTTGTACAACTTGTGACGGTGATCGGCTTCGACCGGAGGCGATGCATGTGAGAATCGGAGGTAAGAACATTGCCGAGGTTACAGCTATGACGATCGATGACGCGCACGAGTTTTTGAGTAAACTCAAGCTCAATAAACAGAATGCGAAGATTGCGGAGAATATTTTGAGAGAAATCAAGAATAGGATCAAGTTTATGCTCGATGTTGGTATCGAGTATCTTACGTTGAACAGAAAGGCGGGAACATTGTCCGGTGGAGAGGCCCAGCGGATTCGGTTAGCATCACAAGTAGGATCAAAGCTTGTAGGAGCTATGTACGTGCTTGATGAGCCCACTATAGGTTTGCATCAGCGAGATAACGAGAAGTTGATTGCGACATTGAAAGACCTGCGTGATATAGGGAACACGATAATCGTCGTTGAGCATGATGAGGACACGATCCTCGCATCGGATTATATGGTGGAAATTGGTCCTGGTGCTGGAGTGCACGGTGGTGAGATTATTGCCGCGGGTGAGATGCCAGATGTTTTGGCTGACAAGAACTCGTTAACAGCTGCGTATTTGCGCGGTGACAAGAAGATAGACATTCCTGAGAACCGACGCAAGATAGGTCGTGATGCAATTCAGATTAAGGGTGCGTCGGAGAATAACTTGAAGAATATCAATGTCAACATCCCTTTGCGACGTTTTGTTTGTGTAACGGGAGTGTCAGGATCAGGTAAGTCGACATTGACAGAGGACATAATGTATCGGGCGCTGGCGAAGAAACTGACGGGGAAGGGCGGAAAAGTTGGGAAACATAGCACAATATTGGGAGCCGAGTATCTCGACAGGATCGAGCTGATCGATCAAAAGCCTATCGGACGGACTCCAAGATCGAACCCAGCGACTTATACAGGTGCTTGGACTCCTATTCGTGAGCTTTTGGCAGCTACTGAGGAGGCGCGGTATCGAGCATACAAGCCCGGGAGGTTTAGCTTTAACACGCCTGGTGGTAGGTGCGAGAACTGTCAGGGTAACGGTTTGATTGGAATTGAGATGCACTTCTTGCCAACTGTTTATGTTGAATGTGACGTTTGTCACGGGAAACGATTCGATCGTGAGACGCTCGAGGTTGAGTGGAATGGTAAGAATGTATTCCAGATCCTCGAGATGACGATTGACGAAGGAACGGATTTCTTTAAGGAAGTTCCGATCGTGCACGATCGTTTTAAGGCAATGCAGGATGTTGGACTTGGATA
>JABIWD010000038.1 GCA_018701105.1 Candidatus Uhrbacteria bacterium
TATCACGAAGACGATCAGCAACATCTCGTAGTCCACCAAGTATTGCCATCCCATTTTCAGTATCGAGCCGCCCACGGGTTGAGTTCATCAAAACATCCGGCTGTTCCATCATCTCCTTCATCATGAAATGAGGGTACCCCATCTTCTGAATGTCCGCTTCAGCTTCTTCAACGATCTCGATCGCTTTTTTCACCGGCTCGTTCTTCAATGTACGAATATCAAAACCTCCACGCCCAACAACCACAAGCTCGCCGTCGTCTAGATAAACCATCTGACGCGTGTATCGCAAAATCGCAGATGCATCAGATGCAATGTAATGCTCGTCATCGCCAACTCCAAGAATCAAAGGCGACCCCATGCGTGCGGCCACAATATAATCCGGATACTCAGACGACATTACGATCAATCCATATGTCCCCTTCAGTTTGTTAAGGGCGGAACGCGTCGCATCAACAAGATTAATACCGGCGTTGAGCTCGCGTCTTACCAAATGTGCTATCACCTCTGTGTCCGTTTCCGAAATAAACGTAAACCCATCCTTCTGTAGATCTTCCTTGAGCTCCTTGTAGTTCTCGATAATCCCATTATGGACCACGGCTACAGTCCCATCATTACTCCTATGAGGATGCGCGTTATTCTCCGTTGGTTTTCCATGAGTTGCCCATCGAGTATGCGCTATACCAACACTCGACTGATTATCTACGCTGATCTTATCAGCGAGCTCGCTCACTTTCCCCACTGCCTTAGTAATACTAATAACATCACCCTCCAAAGTCGCTATACCTGAAGAGTCGTATCCTCGATACTCAAGTCGCGACAAACCTCCCATCAGCACTGGCTGAGCTTGTTTCTTTCCAAAATATCCAACGATTCCACACATATATGATTGGTTTTATGTGGAGGTATCTTACAAGATGACAGGTAATTGGGCAAAGAAATAACACAAAACGAAACACGAGCCCAGTTTAGGCTCGTGCGATAAGTTAGGATTCATTCTCGTCAGAAGCATCGTGCTCCCGACACTGCTGACAGCCATGCCACCGACACTGTCGGCCGGCAGCGTGTTCCGCTGCGCTGTGGTGCTGGGACCACCATACCTGAACCGCCTCCCTGTCATACGACACGAACGTGTCGCGAACAGCAGCATCGAGCTGCAACGGCGTCATCAGTGCAGGATCATCGTAGAGCCGATCGTCCTCCACTTCCAGCTCCGCGACAGCTACGAGTTGGCTATCAAGTACCTCGGCCCAATCCACATGAAATACAACGTGGCAGACGCCGCGCTCCAGCTTGTATCCAAAGCAGATGAAGAGCGTCGGGGGAACGTGAACGTTTTGTGGTTCGGACATGTCTTGTCTCCTCAAGAAATTGACGGTCTCTGGTTCAATGTCTAGTGGGAGTCCCGAGCTCAGTGAGCTCGGGAAACAGGAGCGGACCTTGCGGCCCTCATCAAAGGCCTTGCGCCCTTGGCGGCCGGCGGCGTCTTACGACGCGGCGCTGACCTCGCGACGACACCGGAGTGTCACTGCGTGCGCGCAAAGCCTGTGCGCGGTCGAAGATGCTTCCCTCCTCCTTCTTGATCACCGGGGTGACCACGCCGACCGCACAGGGGTCAACGCCGAAGGCGGTCTGCCACGCGTTGCGCACGGCAGCCAGCTTGCGCTGGAGCTTCTTCTTGTTGTGAGACGCATACACGCCTTCCACAACCACCTCGTTCTCGAGCTTCCGGTAGTAGCCCCGACTCCGACAGATCACTCCGCCGGAGATCGGAAACTGCTCCACCAGCTCTCCACTCGCAGTGCGCACGTACGCGACACCCGAGCTCCGACCACTCTTCACGTCCACCGTACACACGCCTCGATGCAGCGCGCTCAGGAACAGGACGTAGATGGTCTTCCGCATCAGCAACTGTGTTGTGTTGGTCATGTCTTCCTCCTCAGGAAATTGACGATTTCTGATTCAATGTCCAGTAGGAGCCCCGAGCCAGGTGGGCTCAGGGAAAAGATTTGTGGGGCGGACAAGCTGCCCCAGTGCTTGTGGTTTTACGATCAGGCCACACCCTGCTCCTGCACAGATATGCACCAACAACCTTGCCGTTGCTAAGCCATGCGAGGTGTCCGTTCGAACGCCCTCGCCAGCTTAAGCCGTAACGCTCGTCCGTACCAGAAACGGATAGCTTTTACAGCCGCTGTGGATGACGTCCGGAGCCGACACACTACGTATTCATCTTTATCGCGCCCATAGTGTTGGCGCTGACACTGCCCATTGGCTTAGTTCCATTCTTTGAGATGTGGCCCGAGCCCGGCGCGGTCGCCGGACTCGGGGAAAGGGTTGTGGGTTACCAGCCCGGTTACTCGACGGTGAGGGTGCACCACGAGATCGAGGACCCCTCCGGCAGGCTGGTAGTGCCTTCCGGAAGCCGAGGGCCCTTGTACTGGCCCACGAGCAGCTGGTTCCCCTTGTCGAGGGAAACCGAGCAGCGGTTCATCGGGACCGGAACCTGCAGCTGCTCCGAAAAGACATCTGCAGTGTTCGCGTGGCCGACGATGGACTCCAAACCGGCCGAAGCCAGTTCACGAGCCTGCTCGAGCGTGATCTCCACCACCTTGATGGTAGAGGTCAACGACATGAGCATCCCCAGGGAAAAAGCGTTCGCGATCAACATCAGTCACCTCACTATCAGAACCTTGATTCATTTCTTGGCTCAGTCTAGTGCCCGAACTCAGCTGAGTTCGGGGAAAAGGTTCTGCGTATGCGCGTTACCGCACTGAACTATCAGGAAACGTGCCGGTCGGTCAGGACTCGGTCGACGTTGCTGATGGCGACAGCGCGATCCTCATCCAGGCGAGCCTGGGCGAGAACGCAGGAGACGATTCGGCGAGCGCAACGATGTGCCCGCGTCTTCAGCTCCGACGTCTTCCCACCGCTTGCACGACGGGAGCGCGAGATCTTCGTTACGATAGCCATACTCACCTCGCTCTTAGAACTTTGATTCATTTCTCAGCTCAGTTGAGCGCCCGATTTCAGACAAATCAGGCAAAGTAGGCGAGCCTAGCTAACGGACAGGGCCGTCACTACGACCACCATCTTTACGACGATGGCCGCAGCAACAGCCAAATCCTCACGCACCATCCAGCGTTGTGCACACAGTGTGAAAGTGGATGGTGCCAAAATAGTCCATTGGCTTAGCTCCTAGTGGTGAGTGGTGTCCTCTCAGAAGGTCGTACGCAAGCATGGCGCGCACGACGATCATCAGAACTTAAAAGTTATACCACCGATTCTAGATCTTGTCAAGTAATCCTGGACAGCTTGACACTTTCTATTGTCTATTCAACTAAGGTTAGTGGATTTATAGGAAAGACGGTAATTTGGGTACAAAAATACCCTATCAGCACAATGATAGGGGTTTTATCGGTCATTTTCCCGTGGGGTACTCTGATCCGGCAGAACAAGTTACCTCGTTCGCTCCTTTTCCAGTAATTGTAGAAGATCCACGTGTTCGCTTACGTCCTCTTCTGTATCTTTGATGAGAGCAATATAACACAAAAACTCCATTCTGTCAAGAGAAATACCCAAAAAGTGGCCAATATTGGCCACTTTTAGCTAGCAATCATAAGGGAGTCTTGCCAAGTACGATCAGACAGAAGGCACTATGACCCTTTTCTAGACTTGATCCATTTATCGTGCCTAAGGGGTTGACAGATCCAGCATTTCGTGTTATAACTGTACTCGTAATTCGAAACCGCGTATTACTGGTCAAGGGCCTCGCCCAAGATCGCTGTCACCCGCACCCGCGGAGTGAGTACCCCGTTTGTCGCGTAAGTTCAGTTGAAGGACCAACGAACTGGCACAAAGTAGGCGAATCAGCCAATGGTACCAAGGAGTCGAAAATCAACGACTCTCAGCTACGGCGTCCTGCCAAAGCTGACGTTGTCGCCACCACACATATTCGTGTAGTGGGACATACTCGTCCCCCCAGCTTGCTACTCGACCCCGGCCTTGAAACCCCGGACGAGTACATAGAAAGTGTTCTACTTTCACGGGGGGCATTCTTTTATCCAAAATATAAATGTTCGAAAAACCTCCGCCATTAATGGCGGAGGTTTTATTCTTTATAACACGGGCTCCCAAACTATGCCGGTGACTGTAGCACCGCTTTGATCTTTTCCTCGATAGTCGTTAACTCCTTTGGCAAATTCGCTGCCATCTCCCTCGCCTCCCTTGGAGCATAACCAAGACTCGTCAGAGCATCCACGATCTCCCTGTCCTCTGTCGACACTGCAATCGACGACTCCGTAATCTCATCCAAGTTAATCGACCCGTGCAACTCGAGCACAATCTTCTGTGCAGTCTTCTTCCCCACCCCGGGCACCTTCGTCAAAAAGTCTGCAGATCCTTCGGCAACGTTCTTACGAACCTCATCTGCAGGGCAAACTCCCAGAATTTTTTGCGCTACCTTTGGTCCTACGCCATTAACGGTGATGAGCTTCCAGAATAATTCGAGGTCTTTCTTTTCCTCGAATCCGAATATCGACCTTTTGTCGTCTCGGATAATCTCATGAGTCCAAACTGTGGCCTCATCTCCCGATCGAAATTTTGATGTCAACGATAACGCCGCGTCTACCCTGTATCCAACACCACCAACATCAATCAACATCCAATCGATGCCGTTATCAACAACCGTTCCTTGTAGTCGCATTATCATAACTAGGCTCGAGTTACTCCAAGATCAATGGCTCCATCATCGGTTTCAATCCGACCCTGCTCATCGGCGCCCTCCATGCCACGTACCATTTTCGCCGCACGTACACGCTCAGAAATCTCTTCGCCATACTTCTCAAATGTAGCAGAAGCATTGTCGTCATCAGTCTCCCAATGCAGCACAACCTCATCATCTATCGTAAGCTTCAACGCTTTTCGTAACGAGTTCCCTTGTCGCGTAATCTCACGAACGAGCCCAAGCTGCTTAAGCTCCGGCGTAAGCTCTACATTCAGATTAACTCTAAGCTTATCCGCCATCTTCCATGCAACCTTCTGCACGTTCACTTCGTTTGCAATGATTTCAAGATACGCATCGTCGAGTTTCTTTGGTGAAGCAACTTCGAGCGCACCTAGCACCTGGCGAACTGGCATCTTGGCAGCCTCACGCGCTTCCAATGTCTTACTTACAAGTTCACGCACTGTCACCATGTGGTCCAACGCCTCCTGATCAAAGAAATCAAGATCTGCCTTTGTTGGCCATGATGATAGATGTACCGAATCAGCCTCATCTCGCTCCTGTAGACCACGGTAAATGTACTCAGACATGAATGGAATGAACGGAGCTGCAATCTGCGACACAGTCTCTAGCACTCGATGCAAAACACGTGCAGCAACCTGAGCATCCTTTCCCTCTGTCTTAAATCGATCTCGTGATCGACGCACATACCACTGAGAAAGTTCCGTTACAAACTCCTGAATCTCACGAGTCGCCGATGACAACTCATATTCCTCCATGTACTTCGTCACGTTATCACGAGTCTGCGCGAGCCGTGAAAGCACCCAGCGATCTAGAACATGTAGATCTGCTTTCTCAACAATCTCTGGTGTCTCTGTGACGAATAACTTGTAAAAACTCAACACGTTTGCGAGCGTCCCGATCAACTTATTACTCACTTCCTTCACGCCGCTCTCTTTAAATCGCAGGTTCTCAGCGCGAACAACTGGTGAGCTCATCAAGTAGAAACGAACAGCATCTGCTCCAAACGATTCAATCACCTCCATCGGATCAGGATAGTTCTTGAGCTTCTTAGACATCTTCTTTCCATTCTCCGCCAATACGATTCCGTTCACAATCACGTTCTGAAACGCCGGCTTGTCGAACAAGATCGTAGACAAGACATGGAGAGTGTAGAACCAACCACGTGTCTGATCCTGCCCTTCCGCGATGAAGTCAGCCGGAAATCCTTTTTCGAACCTATCCTTATTCTCAAACGGGTAGTGCATCTGTGCGTACGGCATAGACCCAGACTCAAACCAGCAATCCAAAACTTCTGGAATGCGTCGGTATGTCTGCCCATCTTTTTCGAATACGAGATCGTCGATGATGTGCTTATGAAGATTGTCTACCTTCTCACCTGTAAGTTTCTCGAGTTCATCAACTGATCCGACAACAATAAAGTCACCAGAAGTTTCTGACTTCCAAACAGGTAGCGGCGTTCCCCAATATCGAGATCGAGACACCGACCAATCACGCGCGCCCTCTAACCAATTTCCAAATCGACCATCCTTTATACTCGACGGCACCCAATTAGTTTCAGCATTCGTTCTAAGAAGGTCATTGTTCAACTCTGACACCTTGACGAACCACGACTCAGTCGCATAGTTCAGTAACGGAGTGTCACAACGCCAACAATGAGGGTAGCTATGACGAACCTGCTTCGTTGTATATACGAGTCCATGCGACGCAAGCCACTCCACGATCTTCTTGTCGCTTGGCTTCGCCTGATCCCCTGCGAAATCTTTCACTTCCTCTGTAAATGTTCCGTCAATGTTCACGTGTCGGATAATATCGAGTCCCTCGTCTTGCCCGAGCCTAAAGTCATCATCACCAAACCCTGGCGCGACGTGCACCAATCCAGTCCCGTCCTCATCGCTCACAAAGTCTGCAGAAACAACTCTGAATGATTTTTCAGCATCAACAAAGTACGAGAAAAGTGGCTTGTACTCAAGTCCCACAAGATCGGATCCCTTGAGTTCCTCCATGACCTCGTACTCCCCGTCCAACATCTCGTCCGCTCGATTCTTAGCAACGATCAAAATCTCGTTGCGCTGCTTCGCTTTGATGTAGTCTATATCAGCACCAACGGCTACGAGCATGTTCCCTGGGAGTGTCCACGGAGTCGTAGTCCATGCGAGCAAAGAAGTATTCTCGTCCTGACGCAATTTAAAACGAGCCGTCACGGAGATGTCCGTAATATCCTGATACTCCAAACCAACCTCTGACGCAGACAACGTCGTCGCACATCGTGGACAGATATGCATCGGTCGGTAACCCTGATAAATTTTCTCCTTATCCCACAACTGCTTAAACACCCACCACACACTCTCCATGTACTCAACATCCATAGTGCGGTAAGCGCTGTCCATGTCTACCCATCGTCCAAAGCGATGAATCACCTTCTTCCACTCTTCCGCATACTTTAAAACCTGCGTTTCACACGCATCGTTAAACTTTCCAATTCCGTACGCCTCAATTTTCTTTTTGTCACCAAGATCCAGCTCCTTCTCTACGATATTCTCAACTGGCAATCCATGACAGTCCCATCCCCACACACGCTCAACTCGCTTGCCGCGCATCGTCCAAAATCGGGGGATCACATCTTTTATCGTGGACCCTACCAGGTGTCCGTAATGAGGTAGTCCTGTGGCAAAAGGTGGGCCATCGTAAAACACGAATGGATCATCTTTTGGTCGCTCACTTACTGATCTTTCAAAGATCTTATTCTTCTCCCAATAACCGAGTATCTCGAGCTCGCGCTCATTCGCACCTTTTCGTTTTTCCATAGAAATATGTTGTGGACGCATATCAGGCGTCCGTGAGTATCAATGACCTTAGATTAGCCGTTTTTGATGAATTAATCAAGGTGTCATATTTTCAATTCTGCAATTCTGCAATTTTCAATTTATTGAAGTTTCTTTCAACGAAATAAAACGCGCCCACCCCGTACGGGTGAGCGCAGCGTCTTCCTACTCCCTCTTCGGACGGCCCGGAATGTCGAACGTGAACCGGTACAGGCGCGCAGGGCGAGTCGCGGTGGGCCGCTCTTCGTCAAGGGCCAACGCCTCTCCGTCTCGCACCATTCGCAGGATCAGCTTCCTGAAGTTGGACCGGTCCAACTCACTGCCGAACACCTCGTCGACCAGATTCCTGGCCTCCGTCATCGTCCAATTGTTCCTCACGAACTGTGCGAGGAAAGCGGATTTGTCGACGGTGTACCGACCCTGGAGAACCTGCATGAGTCGCCACGTCTCAATACCCGCGTTCTTCAGCTCAGGCGAATACGGCCTCACCCACACGAGCCCTTTGTCGTTTCGCTCGTTGAGGAAGCTGACAGGCACGATGTAGAGAATCCCGAACGCGAGACTGCCCTCGTCCCCTTCGTCACCCGTCAACCGGGCACTTCGCGGAACATAGGTCGGCTCACCGATGTAGCAACCCACACCTCCCCCAGCCAACACATTCCGCAAAACACTGTGAGCAGTGTCTACAGGGTCGCCAACCGACCACATGTCCTCCACCGCAACCCCGAAGCCACGGACTTCGTTCTTCACGAGCCCCATCAGGAGGCGACCACCCCGGGTGATACGCACGGGCACCACACCCACTCGAATCCCGCCGCCAAGCTTCAGCGTCGGCCCTGTTTCTGGCCTTACAGCCATTTTCTCTCCCTTATGCTGTTCTACAGCTTGCACTCAACTTATCAAAAATTGCTGTTTTGTCAAGACTAATTGCATAAATAACTCATTCATTTGAAATTTGCCCAATTGTTCATTTGTCATTACATTGATGTTATACTCAATGTACTATGAATATCTACATTGGAGCAGATCATGCCGGATACGACCTTAAGGAGCAGTTGGAGGCTTACTTATTGGGAGGAGAGCATAAAATAAAGGATCTGGGCAGCGTTGAGTACGACAAAGACGACGACTACCCTTTCTACGCAGACAAGGTGGCCGAAGCCGTTGCCGCCGACCAGGGATCACGCGGAATACTCTCGTGCGGAAATGCCGAGGGCGTGACTATCGTTGCAAATAAAACAAAAGGCGTGCGAGCCGCGCTCGGATTTTCAGTTGAAGCTGCGAAAACAACTCGAGCCGACGACGACGCCAACATCATCTGCCTTCCGGGGCGCATGATGAATTACGACGAAGCAGTAAAGATCGTCGACATGTTTTTAAACACTCCTTTCTCAAACGAACCTCGTCACAAACGTAGACTCGAGCAGCTCGAGGATATTGAAGACGAGAACATGAAATAATATGGCAAAAATTGTACCCGCATTGCTCGTCGAGAATCTTGACGAAGCGAAAAAAAGAATCGAGCTCTTACCCGAAGTGGAAATCATGAGCGTTGACATCATGGACGGAACATTTGTTGAGCCTACGACCTACTTCGACGCAGTCGAGATCAATAGCATAGAGTCAGAGGTCCTGTTTGAACTCGACCTTATCGTCGACGATCCTCTACCCATCATTAAAGCGTGGGCAAAGCATCCAAGAACAGCGCGAGCCATCGTGCACGCAGAGATCGACCAGGATATTCGTGAATTACTTCAGACTATTCACGGGCTCGGATTAGAAGCCGGACTCGCACTGCTTCCAAAGACAAAAATCAGCGACGTAGAGCACCTCCTCAACGAAACCGACATGGTGCTAATCCGCGGAAACGAACCCGGCTACTCCGGACGCCCACTGGACACCGCAATGCTCGGCAAAGTAGCGGAGCTTAACCAAGAACACCCAGACATGGCCGTAACGGTAGACATCGGCGTAAACAAGAAAACAATATTCGAGCTTGTTCGAGCGGGGGCGACTCACCTCTCGGTGAACAGCGCTATATATAAGGAAGAGGATCCAGTACGCGCATACGAGGAGTTGCGAGAGTTGGCTAGCGAGTAGAGTTCAAGAAATTTAATAAGTTACCTATGGGATTTAAAGATAGACTTGCAGGAATGCGATCTAAACAAGAGGCAGGAGACTCCAACAAAGCGGCGGAAGCTGCAGCCGAGAAGGCAAGAGAGCAGGCTGAGAGCGCCGCAGCTGAAGTCGCGGAACGACGCGGTGAATTGGATGCCGAGCGAGAATCCGCAATGGCTGCGTTTGAATCTGCAAATGAAGAGGCTGACGGGGCCGAGGGTGCCATTGCAGAGGCAGAAGCATTTGCTGCGGAGATGGGGGAAAACCTAGACCCAGAAGCTGCCGCTGAAATTGATGCAATAAAAGCAGAGGCTGGTGAATTGCTAGATGCCCTCGAACAAGCAAAAGCAGAGCTTGAGCGTATTAATGTTGAATTAGCCAGCCTGGATAGCGGTGAGGGCGTGAAGACAGGCCACGAAGAAACAAGGACCCCTGAAGCAGGTCTCGACGAGTTGCCAGAGCAGAACCCAGACGTTCCCGAGGCATCAATGAACCTAGAGCAAGCATACGATATTGTTGACGATGCGAAGTGGAATACGGCTAGCAAAGAATCGCCAGTTATAGACGACGAAGAGGCCAACAGACTTTTAGAGGCAGCTACAGTGTCGATGTCAACAGATAGGATCGACCTTACAAGTGGAGTCGCAGTTGTGTTGGCAAGACATGAAGGAACTCGTAGCAAGTTTATTGATCTATACATGGAGCGGCAGCTTCCTAAGTTCGGAGACCTGAAGGCCGCCGAACTAGACCATATGCCTGAAGGATTTAACGAACAGGAGAAACAAGACGAGGCTGCTGGCGATGCCATACGTACTCTTGACCTAAACCTAGGACAAGAGGTTTTGAACTTACGAGGCTTACTGGAGTCGTCTGCAAGTATTAACGCTGAGCTGAATCCGGACATGCAGGACGAAGAAATAGGCAAAGAAAGTGATTCTGTTTTACGAGAAATGAAAAAAGTATTGGACAACACCGTCTCTGATTTCATGGCTGGCATTAGTCAGCTAGGTGAAGACGATCGTGATCTAGGTCTGCTACCCCTGATGATGACAGACGGTCAAAGTGAATGGAAATGGAAGAATACGATACAAACTTTAGCCTTGGAACATAAGAAGGTAGGCGGCGACCCAACTGGCTTGCTAAATGCCGTGGAGGCGCAGATAGATAACATGAGAAATCGCCGTCTGCGTGAGGTTGCAAAGATAGGAATAGACAGGCTCAGAAAAGGATTTGAAGGTGACGATGCAAAAGCAGATGTATAAACATAAATCCCAGCATTATGCTGGGATTTATGTTTACTCGAGTCCAAGCGCCGCTCTTGCTTTTTGAATATCGACGCTCTTTTGATCCCCCTCCAACGTCGCCAATGAATCCTGTGCACGTCTCTTGATATCCCGGAACTCTTCTTGAGGCCCTTTGAGAGTACTTTCAACCTCGGCCAGACGCATCTTCTGTTCGGACTTCTCGTCTTTCGACATATCTCTATCTGTCATATGCTATGAATTGCGTCATATTTTTCTAATCTCCTTCAGTGACAGTTTATCAAACGTCACACTTAGTAACAATATACTTTACACCCCATAACCGAACCCAATGGGTTGACGCGATGACCAAGTCTTGCTTTAATAAGTTTAATTCCAGTCATGCGACTGGTCATTCCCTGCGAAAGTGAGGGGATGCTATGAGACACACCGTCGGAGGAGAACGTATGTTGACGCCAAACTGGGGTGCGATACTGGCCGTGGAGGACGAGGAATTACGATCATTCTTGGCCGCAGACTTGGCCCGAGACTGCGCGCGGTACCTAGCAGCCTTGCCAAAGTTCATATGCGAGAAGGAGGATCAAGGCGTGCCTTACCCCGTGCCTCTCAGTGCGGTACGAATGCTCAGCCATACCTTGGATCGTGCCACATGGGAGCCCACGGACCCTGAGTATTGCGATCATGCGTGGCTGCACGGCGCATTGGAGCATTACTACTTCAATCTCGAGGGAGACAGGCTATTTGAAGGAGGAAGGAAATGTACGCACGGAGGTATTCAGGAAAATCGGGGTACGATTATTCCCAGAGAACGACGACTCGCTGAAGTGCTAGAGCAGCTCAATGGCCGCGAGCTGCGTTTTCCGATGGCTGTCGAGTTGGATGGCAGGCAGATGCTGGTCGCTTCCCTGCAAGCACGAGACTTCGAATGGCCGAAGGTCGGCACCGTGATCGAGGCAGAGAGGTTCGACGGAGTAATCCTCGTGAACCCGGAACACATGATTCTTGACATGTGACAGCGCTGACCCAGCACCACTAGCCGCACCCCGCATAGGATCGCGTCACGCGATCCTGCACGCTCGGGGGCGGTATTTTTTTCTAGCACAGAGGCAAAGCGTGCTTGGGAATAACAAGCGCGCCTAACGTCATCACGAATTCTTTCTAAGAAAGTTCAACTTTCTTAGAAAACGACAGACAGAGGGGCTTACCCACGTGAACGCTGCGAAGGAATGGTTCGAGAATCCAGAACAAATAATAAAGAAGCTTATGCCAGATCATCCTTTCCTGGGACGATTGCGTGACAGATAAGTCTTAGACCTCAGTAGTCCCACCACATTAATCATGAACGCCATAAGGAACGGGTGCTTAAACTCGAGCAAAAAGTTGGAGCATAGTATGACGATCAATGCTTACGGCCAATCGTCCCTGTGGAAAACTCCATATATACTGTGGTATAATCACAAAACTATCAATTGTAGCTATATTGAAACCCCCAATACTATGAAGAAGCTCTTTGTTCTCACAATGATCCTTGGTGTGGCGTTTGGTGCCCACCTACTATCCGGTCGACCACAGGCAAATGCAAACGTTGCAATCAGCCCTGGAGACCTTGTACGAGGTGAAACCTTTAGTGCCGTTTACTACTACGGATCTGACGGTTTCCGATACGTCTTCCCTAACACGAAGACATACGATACTTGGTACTCAAACTTTGACAGCGTGAAGTTCATTACAGACGCACAGCTTGGTCAGTTGCAGATTGGAGGCAACGTGACTTACAAGCCTGGAGTACGCATGATCAAGATCGATACAGACCCAAGGACATACGCAGTGGCAGCGAACGGAGTACTCCGTCACGTTGCAAGCGAGTCCGCAGCATCCGGACTTTACGGATCTGCATGGAACACACACATCGATGACGTACCTGATGCTTTCTTCACAAACTACAGCATCGGAGACGCAGTAAATAGCACAGCAGATTACGACAAGAGCGCAATCATGTCAGCTGCAAGTTCAATCAACTTGGACAAAGGTCTACGACTTCCAGCAGACATCACGATTTCAGACAGCGCCTACAGCCCAGTTAGCGTAAATATTGTTCCCGGTCAGACAGTTCGATTCACAAATGATGGTTCATCGAACCACACTGTGACGAGCGACGACCTAACATGGGGTTCAGGAACAATGGTGCCAGGACGCTCATTCGTGCGAAAGTTCGCAGAAGGCGGAACCTACACTTTCTTTGACAGCTACAACTCAGGGTTCACAGGAGCTATCTACGTACAGTAAAAACAGAAAAACCGAGCTTACAAGCTCGGTTTTTTGTTTGTTCACACGACAAGCATGGGGATCAGAGGGATAGTCCCTCTGTCGATCTTCACCTTGTCCCCGGGAGTCTCTCCACTCCCGGAAAAAAGATGATGATCGAACGCCGAAATTTAGCATCAGATCGCAAAACTGTCAAGTCGCGATGGACAAAAACAGCCATATCGGCTGTTTTTTGACTAATGTTAGTAATGTATGGTTTGTCGTTCTGACAGTATCCACTGAACCAATGCCGACGAATACTGCCACGGCCCTACGGAAACACTTGACAAAAGGCGTTATCTCTGGTAAGTTCCAACGTCCTCAACTGAGGCCGCAGTGGTAGCTCTGCGCAGCGCCTAGCTCCCTGTGAGCCTCCCCTACCGGAGGTAGCCATGGGTCAATAGAACTAGCTGACACAGCGAAAAAAGAACAACGCACGGATCAAGCGGCAACGATCCCGAGCGACTCATACACATCGGAAAACCTGCAAACGAGGCACAATTCTGTACAGCGAGACAAAACGCCCTGACCGGACTGGTCAGAGCGTATTATTATTTCCCATTGTTGAATGCCTCTTCAAATAGCACCCTCATCGTCTGTGCAATATCGGGATTCTCTATCAACGCCATGACCATTTTATTCTTCACGGTCAAAAGCCCAACAGTATTCCCGTAGATAAACACGCTGCCATGAAACGACCGACCGCGTATTGGCTTATACTCTCTCCCCGGCGCCTTTCTGTACGGCTCACCAAGGTGGAGAATCTTGTAGTCTCGTTTCTTGGAACCGAGTGCCTTTCCGAGCAGCTTCTGCATCGCCTCGTACTCCGTGTCCCCTTTCATTGCATTCACGTCATCCAAGTTTGCGATCTCGTGCCAACGCGCAGGTTGCTTCTTGGAAACATCCTGAGCAAGAGCTCTGAAAATATCCTTACCCTCATAAAATCGTACGACAGGCTTATCCCCTCCTGCCTCGTACTTAATGTCGTCGATTGACTGCTCCATCACCTCCACCTTCTCCTGCATCTTTCGCATCTCTGACTTCAAGTGTGACAGTAGCCGCTCGGGGCTCTCTGCAATGTACACCTGCTTGAGTCCACGCTTTGAAGACGTAAATATTTTTCTGTCTACAAGCAACTCGATTGCGGTATACGCCGCTGTTCTTGAAACGCCAGCTTCACGCGCTATAACCTGAACCGGAGAAGGTCCAAGCTTGAGTGCGGCAAAGTAAACTTTTGATTCAGACTCTTGCAAGCCGAGATCTTTTAACAGATCAATATATTTCTTTTTCATACAAAATCATTATACCAAATCGTGATATAATTTAATCACTATGCTGACCATTCACGATAAAAAAGTACAGGAGTTGGAGGAGAGATCAACGGAGATAAGACGCGATCTTATCAAAATGCTAACCAACGCAGGCTCCGGGCACTCTGCAGGTCCACTGGATCTTACAGAAATCTTTGTTTCGCTGTATTTCCACGTAATGAATCACAAGCCGAAGCAACCAAAGTGGAAGCATCGTGACAGATTGTATTTGAGTTGCGGCCACGTGTGCCCAATCCAGTACACAGTGATGGCGCACGCAGGATATTTCCCAAAGAAGGAGCTCATGACCTTGCGAAAGCTCGGATCAAGACTCCAAGGACATCCAGAATACGGCGCATTGCCAGGATTAGAGAACACGAGTGGTCCTCTGGGCAACGGGTCGTCTCAGGCATGTGGTTCTGCATACTCTTTGCGCATGGATGGGTCGCGATCACACGTGTACTGCGTTATGTCTGACGGAGAGTTACAGGAAGGAATAACGTGGGAGTCTGCAATGTTCGCCGGAAAGTACAGGTTGAACAACATGACGTGGATTATAGACCGAAATAATATTCAGATCGACGGCAACACGGAAGACATAATGCCAGAGGAGCCGCTACGCGATAAATTCGAGGCGTTCAACTTCCACGTAATGGAAGTTGATGGACACAACATACGAGATCTAGTGGACGCGATCGGCCAAGGGCACGCAGTTACGGAAAAACCAACTGTGATCATTGCTCACACGATCCCGGGTAAAGGAGTTCCCTTCATGGAGTACGACTTCAGATGGCACGGAGCACCTCCAGGAAAACTCGAGACGGAAACCTCGCCAAAGAAAGACAAGCAGATGCAGGTGGCGCTAAACGAACTTAGAACACTCGGTGGAAAAATTGAAAGCGAACACGAATAATATGAAAAATGTACACAAGATCATAATTGCAGCAGTCGTAGTGTTGGCAATCGGAGCCATCGCGGTACAGGACCAATACGACGTTACTACAAGTAGCTTTAGCGGCAGCGAAGTAAGTCTGGGTGCACCTGGCATGCCTGCTGCGCAGGTTACAACTGACTCCTTCAAGGGATCAGCCGAGTTTGGGATCGTGTCGGACATGCGTTTTGCTCCAGAACCACCTCGAGGTGGAGATACTGCGGCCAATGTAAATCAGAAAATGATCAAGACTGGTTACCTAACACTTTTGGTTGACCAAATTTCCGAGGCTCTACCAAAGATCAATGAGATCGCAACTGCCCACAACGGATTCACGGAGAATTCAAACTCAGGAGAGTATCCAAGTGGAGAACGACACGGATACTTAACAATCCGAGTTCCCTCTTCAAACTACGATGCGGCCGTGTTCGACATCCGTGAGCTCGCGCTCAAGATCGTCGATGAATCCAGTAGTGCGCAAGATGTTACCGAGCAATATACAGATCTAGAGACTCGACTAAGCGTTGCTCAAGAAGAGGAATCAGCATATCTAGCACTCTTAGACCGAGCTAACGACGTTAGCGACCTACTGCAGGTACAGCGTGAACTATCAAATGTCCGTGTACGCATAGAATCGCTTCAAGGTCAGATCAAATACCTAGACAATCAGACTGACCTATCGACAATAACGATTACTCTTGAGGAAGAAACGTCGATCAACATCCCAACAAAGACTTTCCGCTTTGCATCAACTGTCCGTGAAGCGTTCAGAGGCGCAGTAAGCGTTGCCCAGGGACTCGTAACGATCGTAGTTTGGGGAGTCGTTGTAGGAGTTGTGATCGTACTGCCACTTGGATTGATATTCTGGGCTGGTCGCAACCTCTGGAACCGTCGCAAGAAATAACTATGGCAAAAGCAAAGACAATTAGCGCTCACCTCTCTCCTGCCACGTATAGAGAGAACATAAAGAAAGTGCCAACCCGTAATGGATACGGGGATGGTGTTGTTGAAGCAGGAGAAAAGAATGAGAAGATTGTTGTCTTGTGTTGCGATCTTACAGAATCCACACGTAACAAGAAGTTCAAAGAAACTTTCCCGGATAGATTCATACAGATGGGTATTGCCGAGCAGTCCCTAGCAGGAATCGCAGGAGGCCTGGCGCTCGAGGGCAAGATTCCGTTCATCTCAAGCTACGCCGCCTTTTCTCCGGGACGTAACTGGGAGCAAATCAGACTCGTTGCATGTATCCAGAACCAGAACATCAAGATCATAGGAGCCCACGCCGGGGTCTCCGTTGGACCTGATGGCGCGACTCACCAGATGCTCGAAGATATCGCGATCACACGAGTCTTGCCAAACATGACAGTCCTCGCTCCGTCTGACTATCTAGAGACCAAGCGGGCTGTTCTTGCAGCGGCCGAGCTCAAAGGACCTGTTTACATCCGATTCGCTCGCTCAGCATCACCAACTTTCACTACAGCAAAGACTCCGTTCAAAATCGGACGCGCGGAGATCCTCAAGGATGGAAGTGACGTAGCGATTATCGGATGTGGGCCGCTCGTGCACGAGGCTCTGATGGCTGCAAAGCTACTCAAAGAGAAAGGTGTCGATGCCATGGTCGTAAACTCACATACGATTAAACCACTCGACCACAAAACAATCGCGGCGGTCGCAAAGAAGTGTGGCGCAGTCGTGACAGTAGAAGAGGCTCAGTGCACCGGAGGCCTTGGTGGAGCAGTTGCCGAATCGCTCGCGAAGAACCAGCCAACACCAATGCGATTCATAGGAGTGCACGATCAGTTTGGAACATCTGGAACGCCAGACGAGCTCATCAAGGAGTTTGAGCTTGATCGCACAGCAATAGCAAAAGCAGCGCTCGAGGTGATTGAGCTGAAATAGCTGAAATCGCTAAATCGAAAAGGTTGCTTTGCTGCCGCTCGCAATGACGTGCCGGAAATTCATCGAAACAAATATAATACCGCGCATCATGTGCGGTATTTTGGTATACTTGCACCAATATGTATGACGTAACCACGATCGGCGACATTAAGCTTGACGTTTTTATTGACCTTGGAAATGATGCAGCAGTTCATTGTGATTTAAACAGGGAGGACTGCTTAATGGAGATCAAATACGGCGAGAAGATTCCCGTTGACAGCGCTGTGACGATGATGGCGGGCTCCGCGCCAAATGTTTCTATTGGAATCCGGAGGCTTGGCGGTGCAAGCTCAATAGTCAGCGTTCTTGGAGGTGACTCAACTGCAACTCTTGCTATCGATCGTCTTAAGAAAGAAGGAATATCTACTAACCACGTAACGGTAGTAGAAGGAACGCGATCAAGCTTCTCGGCCATACTCAACTTCAAGGGCGAGAGCACGGTGCTTGCAGTTCATGAGCCTCACGAGTACTCCCTACCAAAAGATCTGAAGTCGGACTGGCTGTTCGTCACTGAGCTTGGACCAAAGTACAAGGAGCTCTACAAAGAACTGATCGAACTTGCCAATCAGGGCATGAAGATCGGAATCAACCCCGGCGCTATACAGCTCGAAGAAAGAGATCCGCTCCTCTACAAGCTCATCGGAGTGTCGCAACTGCTCATGCTGAACAAGGACGAGGCCCAAGACCTGTGCAATTGCCCAACGAAGGATCCTGCGGCGCTTGTGCGGACAATGCAAGAACTCGGACCCAAGATCACCGTGGTCACAAACGGGAGAGACGGCTCATACGCATCAGATGGAGGTAAAGTTCACCACGCTCCCCTATTCGACATCGGCCCGCGAGTTGAAGCGACCGGAGCGGGAGACGCATTCTCGACCGGACTCATCAGCGCTCTGATTAACGGTCACGATTTGCCTACGGCGCTCACATGGGGGTCAGTCAATTCCGGATCCGTTGTCATGTATGTTGGTCCCCAAGAAGGACTGCTCACAAAAAAGCAAATAACAGACGAAATTGCTAAACAGCCTGAGTACAAGGTTGAAACCATCTAGTATGCTTACAAACTCATCAGCATTTCTTAAAAAGGCAGACAAAGGCAACTACGCCATTGGTGGATTTAACGTAAACAACATGGAGCTGCTTCAGGCGATCGTAGAAGCGGGCGTCGAGAAGAAGTCGCCGCTCATAATCCAGACAAGCCAGGGTGCTATTAAGTATGCAGGAATAGAAATGCTGGGTGCGATGGTGCACTCGATAGCGAAAGATGTGAAAATTCCGATCGCCTTTCACCTGGACCACGGAACAGACGTCGACCTCGTCAAAGAAGCTATCAATAGCGGGCTGTATACGAGTGTTATGATCGACGCGTCATCAAAACCGTTCGACGAGAATGTCAGGATCACGCGCTCGATCGTCAAAGCTGCTCACAAGAAAGGGATCTGGGTAGAGGCGGAGCTCGGTTCGATACCTGGTAAGGAGGATGATGTCGATGTACTCGATAAAGATGCGTTTTTCACAGACCCAGAAGAAGCCGGGGCGTTTGTTGAGCTCACCGAATGTGATGCGCTCGCCGTTTCCATCGGAACAAAGCATGGAGTCTTTAAATATTCGGGAGGTCGCGCAAAACTAGACGTTAAGCGCCTAATCGAGATCAAGAAATACACCCAAGTACCACTCGTGCTACACGGTGCAAGCGAGATTCCTACTGAGCTCAAGAAAGTCGTTGAGCAGTACGGTGCAGATTTGTCAGATGCGTTTGGAGTGTCAGCGCGCGTGCTTAAAAAGTCGATCGCCAACGGTGTGAACAAGGTGAACACGGACTCGGACCTGCGGATTGCGTTCACAGGAGGCGTTGATCGCTTCATGACAAAGAATCCAAACAACATGGACCCAAGAAAATACCTCGCAGCAGGACGTGAAGCAACAAAGAAAGCCGTCATGCGACGAATCGACCAACTCGGTTCAACCAACAAAGCTTAACATCGACACGTAACCATACGATCATGAAATTTGATGTCATAACAATTGGATCAGCGGTAAAGGATGTGTTCGTTCAGAGCGATAAGTTCTACGTTGAAGAGTCTGACCGCTTCCCCGGCAGCGAAGATGCCTGTTTTGTACTGGGAGGCAAGATCGAAATCGATGAGCCCATATTCGGATCAGGTGGCGGGGCTACAAACGCAGCAGCAACATTTGCAAAACTCGGACTCAAAGCTGCTACGATCGCGAAAGTCGGTAGCGACGATACGGGTAAAGAGGTTTTGAAAGATATACACGACCATGGAGTCTATACGAATCTAATGGCAATAGCTGCAAAGGGTGGAACTGGATACTCAGTCCTACTCACCGCAGCCAATGGACAAAGAACGGCCGTTGTTTATAGAGGCGTATCGAAAGAGCTTCAGCCAAAAGATATAGAATGGTCCAAGATCCAAACAAAGTGGTTCTATGTCACCAGCTTGGGGGGCAACATGACCTTACTCAAGAAGATCTTCTCATTCGCAGCGAAGAACGATATCAAGATAATGTGGAATCCAGGAAGTCTTGAGCTAGCTAAAGGTACCAGAGCATTGAAGTCATTCTTCAAAAAGACCGACATCCTCTCGCTTAATCGAGAAGAGTCCGCCACAATAACAAAGCTCGGCGCTCACGACCTGCGAAATATCATTAAAACAATGTCTTCTCTCGTTGGAGGCGTATACGTACTCACCGACGGAAAGCATGGCACATACGCATCCCGCGGTGAAGAATGTTTCTTTGCAAATCCAACCGATGTGAAAGTGATAAACGCAACAGGATCTGGCGATGCGTTTGGAAGTGCGTTCACGACCGGCATGATTCATAGCGATGGTGATATAATAACTTCACTAAGACTCGGCACCTTGAACGCTGAGTCAGTCATACAGGTAGTAGGTGCAAAGGAAGGGATCCTCAACCGCATGCCAGGATCACGACGACTCGCTTCAATAAAAGTTGAACCATACCGAATACATTAATATGCCCCCATTAAGAAAAAAATCTCGAACTAGGAGCGGATCTGCGCCGAGAGCTTCAAAGTCTGCGCCCGCTACCCATTCTCACACAGGGTTTCTGGTCGTTATCGTTCTGGCCGTTATCTTGCTGATTGTGGCAGGTGTCATGCTATTCCTGTCGTGGATATCAAGCGCACAGCTCATTGTAGACAACATGAATCTTGAGCATGAGAACAGCACGCTCGAGACCGCGAAACACGAGCTTGAAGAAGAGAGTCAGGCAGCGATTCCGTTCTACTACGTGAACGAAGCGAGCGGCGAGTACACAGTGCGATCAATTGATGCAGATGGAGGAGATGAGCTTGTATACACAAATGATACTGACGAGCCGATATTGAAAATGTACGCTCAGCCAAAAGTGGGATTTGACGGACGAATCATCCTCGAAGCACAACGCGAGGGCGATAGCCCAAGTCTAGCGCTCCTCGATCTCGACGTAACAACTGGAGCGGTAAAAAACTTGGAACTAAGTTCAGAGCTGCCTCACAGAATTGCGACGAGCCTGTCTCCAGACGACACAATGATCGCAGCCGTCTACGATAATCCGGAATTCGGGCACGACTCACTGGAGTTGAAGGTCTGGAACATACTGGATAGCGGAAGTCAGACACTGACAACGCTTGAGGACAACGAACGGTTCGCATTAGCTTACGACGGCCTTGGTGGATCCTATGGTCAGACGCTAAGCTGGACCTCGGTAGACTGTGTAAGTGTCAAAATCTTTGAAAAGCAGCTATACGGAGCAAACACCGGACTAGAGTACAGAACGTTTTGCCTGTAAAAACAAAGATGCCCCATGGTATAATGGTGGCATCTTTTATTTTATGCTTGTCACATATGCCTCCTATTCAAACCACCACCCCACCCGCAGCAAAACCAGCTGCAGCACCTAAGCCGGCACGGAAGAAGCCAGCACCAAAGAAAGTCATCGTCCCACCCACGCAAATGGCTGGTCCAATACACAAACACACAGGCTTTATAATCGCGATTGCAATCACTACACTACTTTTGATCGCGGCGGCGGCTGTTGCCTACATCACATGGGCAAACGGAGAAGATCTAAAGTCACAGATCATAGATCTAAACAGCAATGCACAGCAAGTCGCTCTTGAGCGCGACCAAATCAGCACCGACCTTGACCAAGCTCGCGATGATCTTGAGAACGCACCAAAACCTGCGCCGTTTTTCTACACATCATATGCAGTAACAGAAGCAAACGAAGTGACCACGGCACTACATAGCCTGACATCTGATTCTGACAGCGAGCTGTTTGTCACAACGGGGCCCGGGTCCACGTCATACAGCGTTTACGCGACTCCACGCGTTGGATTTGACGGTCGAGTTTGGCTAGATGAGAGCTCCGACACAGATAGCCCAGGTATCTGGCTTCGAGAATTCGATAGCATAGCTGGAACCGAGCTTACGCCTTCACTTTTTTCAGACTTTCTCCCACAGAGCGACGCAATGGCGCTCTCACCAGACGAGACACGCATAGTCGCTGCGTACGGTATCGACAACGTTGCACGACCAGACCTAGCAGGACAGATCGTATCTTGGAACCTGTTAACTGGTGACATGGTCTCTCTTGGAACATTGCCTGAGGGTGAACACTTTGGTGACACCTACTTCTCAGAGATCTGGGGATCAGACATTTCTACCTACAATATCCAATGGAAAGACAATAACTGTGCTCTTTCGAGTATCTACACCGAGGTTGCTGTCGACGCGACTGAAGGTGAGCCGGCAATGACAACTCGACAGTACGAAGGCAATCGAGAATTCTGCATGGAATAATATATGGCTAGAAAAAAGATCCTAATCACGCGTGAGATTCCAGACGAGGGAGTAAAGATGTTGAAGAAAAAGTTCGATGTCGACATCTACCCTCATGACCGGCCAATCCCCCGACGTGAACTTATCAAGCGACTACAGTCAAAGCGATATGACGCACTACTGTCGATCCTAACTGACAATATTGACGCCAAGGTCCTCGATGCAGCCGGAGGACAACTCATGGTAGTTGCAAACTATGCCGTTGGATACAACAACATCGACCTTGAGGCAGCAAAGGAACGAAAGGTTATCATTACAAACACTCCCGGTCCCGAGATTTCCGAATCTGTAGCAGAGCATACGATTGCGTTGATGTTCGGACTCGCCCACAGAATCGTTGAGGGCGATGATTACGCGCGCGCTGGAAGGTACAAGTACTGGGGACCACAACTGCTACTCGGATCCGACATAGTAAACAAGACCGTTGGGATCGTAGGCATGGGTCGCATTGGATCCTCTATTGCAAAACGATTGCACGATGGATTCGGTGTCAAAATACTTTACACAAACAGAAGCAACAACAAAGATGCTGAAAAGCAGTTTGGTGCAAAGCGCGTTAGTTTGAACGAGTTACTGAAGCGCTCAGACTTTGTAACGCTCCATGTGCCTCTCTTACCAGAAACACATCACTTGATCGGCGCAAAGCAGCTCAAGATGATGAAAAAGACAGCGTTCCTCATCAACACGTCACGTGGACCTGTCGTTGACGAGAAGGCGCTCATTGCTGCCTTGAAGAAACAGTCCATCGGAGGTGCGGCCTTGGATGTTTATGAGTTCGAACCAAAGATTCCATACGCATTGCGCACACTATCCAACGTGATATCTACACCACATACGGCGAGTGCTACAATCGAGACTCGACAATCCATGTCTCGACGAGCCGCAGAGAACATCATCGCGGTTTTGAGCGGTAAAAAGCCTAAGAATAAAGTTGTCTAGTATGAGCACTAACAGGAAATCAATCTTTCCCTTCCTCGTAGGTGGAGCTATAGCGCTGATCCTAGTTGCAGCCCTCGCATATATAATGCGAGGGCCAGAGATCGCGTCGCTACCAACAGTTGATGAAGTGATTGATGTACTTGAGCAACCTCGAAACGTTAGCAACTACGACTACGTCCTAGCTGATGATTGGGAGGATGCGACAACAGCCGAGAATACGATCAACGAGTCGCAAGGAAAGGACGAGGGTCAGGAAACTATCTTCCAAGGAGTGATCCGCGATCCAAACATCGAAGAGCTTTTCTACTTTGCAACGATCGATGAGTCTCGGGATGATGAGATTTTCCTCGGTATCTACAAATACGATACGATCACTCGCAACTGGGAAAGACTTTACAAGGAAACGAATGAAGTCACAGAATCTGAGAGCTCTCAATACGCGTACAACGTACTAGGATTCGACAGAAATCAGCTCGTGATCAAACGTACGTCGCTAAACTTTATACCAGGGCTGTGTTATGAGCCTCTACTGTCCACCACAGAAACAACTACCGTGGATGGCGAGGAGATTACAGTTGAAAGCCCAAGACTTGGCATGGGATTACTTGGCCCATACGGCAAATGGTCTAGACCGGACCTACCGGAAGACGTGAGGACACAGTACGAAGAGCGTCAGCAAGAGTGCAAACCGATTTAGCAAATAAAACTACCTCGAAAGAGGTAGTTTTATTCTATATTGACTCATTTCCGCCAAAATGATATAGTCTCGTTGTCCCAAATACATGGGCCATTAGCTCAGTTGGCTAGAGCACCTGCTTTGCAAGCAGGGGGTCAAGGGTTCGAATCCCTTATGGTCCACCAAAAGTCCACCTCGAAAGAGGTGGTTTTTTGTTGTAAAAAAAACCGCGCATCCACAAGCTGTGGATGCGCTGAAGTCAGTAGCGGAGTTGCGACGCGAGGGTCACGTTGGTAAGCGGACCCTTGTTCCTGCTCGATGCCACCACGAATCGCACGCGGCGAGTCTCGGCGTTGAAGCACATGGGCCACACGCCTCGCACCGGCTGAGAACCGTAGGCGCCGGTCCTCTTGATCACGTCACCGGTCGAATCCATGATCCCGACCAGCTCGTCGCCACCGCAGATCCCGGCAGCACCGAATGGTGGTACCTCTCCAGGCGCTGACCAGTAGCTGGGCCACATGAAGGAACCCTCGAAATCGACCTCCGCAGGCGAGTTCCCTGCCTGCGTAACGATCACCATCTCCCCACGAGCCCATCGGGCGCACATCACGATCGTCGTGTGATTCCACGGCTCGCTGACCAGAACCGGCCTGAAGTCGTACGTCCCGCACACGTCCATCGGATTCGCGTAGTCGTCGTGCAGGTTGAAGCCTTCCGACGTCTCAGCCGCCGTGTCGTTCACGGTATCCGTCGCTCCGAACCCGTGGACGGAGTCCTTGACCAAGAGGAAGAGTACTGCCGTAAGCAGCACCCATTCCAGAGCCCTTCTCCCCCTACTTTTCGCTTCAGTCATCTCGCCTCCCTATCCGCACCATTGCGTTAACAACTCTTTACCACACACAGAGCCCCATGTCAATGGTATAATGATGTCATGCAAATACAGAAATCCGATGGCAGCATCGAACAATTTCAAGGCAGCAAGATCGAACACGCGATGCAGCGGGCGAAGGTTAGCGAATCTGCGATGAAGGAAGTGCTTGAGACAGTTCCGAAGATGATCCGCACGGGTACATCAACGAACACGATCCATCAGCGAGTGCTTCATATACTCGAAGAGATCGACCCTACTGGGGCTGCGCGATTCAACCTCAAGCATTCAATGCTACAGCTTGGACCAACCGGCTTCCCTTTCGAGCATTACTTTGCACGGCTGATGAACGAGTACGGATGGACAACGAAGGTTGGTGTCACTTTAATGGGGCGATGTGTTAGTCACGAGGTTGATGTTTACGGAAAACGTGAAGGATCAAAAGATCGCGCAGTCGAAGCAAAGTATCACAACAGCTCTGGTAGAAAGACAGATGTAAAAACTGCACTCTACGTTTACGGACGCCACGAGGACTTGCAGGCTCGTAATGCAAACATCCGCGGTGTACTCGTAACCAACACGCAATTCACTAAAGATGCGATCGCTTACGGTGAATGCATGGAGATGAAAATGAAAGGCTGGAACTATCCAAAAAACGAGGGGCTCGCGAAATACATAGAAGACAAAGAGCTTTATCCGATAACTGTTTTCTCAAAGATTCCAAAACATACAATCAGTAAAATGACGCATGAGGGAATCGTGCTCGCCAGGGAGCTTTGCTCACTGAGTACGAATGAAGCAAAGCGATACGGGATTGGTGAAAAACAACTCAAAGAACTACAAGGATTAACTACCAGTCTATGCCACATGCCAAAAAAATCTTCCTAGTACTTGCATTGGCGCTCGTGTTCACTGGTATCCATGCGTCCGATACAGTCGCGAAGGAAGAAACGCAAAAACATTTCTTAAACAACAAAGAGGTTGCCATCAACCTTGATCTTCCGTTCGAGGAGATTGGTCAGATTATTAGAGTTGATCTAGGTAATGACGGTACGGAAGAGATAATCGTCTCGGCTGGTTTCGATGAGAGTCCAACAGTTGCGGTATTAAGGGAAGATGGGTCCCGAATAGGCGATTTCCTAGCATTTATGCCCGAATACAAGCGTGGCGTCACAGTCGCCGCCGGGAATGTTGATGAGGATCCTGATATCGAGATCATCACGAGCACCATGAGCGGAGGCGGACCTCATGTTCGCGTCTACGATGCCTTTGGGGAGCTCGAGAA
>JABIWD010000050.1 GCA_018701105.1 Candidatus Uhrbacteria bacterium
ACAACTTGTTGTATTTTAGGTTAAAGATTCTCACGATTGCTTTTGCAAGCGGTCGGTGCGTCTTCTCGTCGTAAACGATTCCCCAACTTGTTGGCTTCTGTGGAATGGCCAACTTTATAAAGAGGCCGAGCACCACAACTTGCACAACTGCAAGTCCGATTGTCCACCAAGATGGATCGATCACTGCGACAATCATCGCAACTATCGCCCCGACAACTGAGAATACGTACATAAATCGACGTGTCCATGTTGCCAGTAACCCTTTCTTCGATGCTGCTATCTCTTGTCCTACAGGATCTGCAGGTACATTCACAGAAATCGCAGAAGACATCTCGTTCACCTCAATGTTTTCACCATGGTAAAGATCCAGGAAGTCGCCGTCGACTTTAAGGCCACTTAGATGGTCACTTGGGAAAGTAAATCCATCTTTGCGAACCTCGATCTTATATACACCGGTGTCAACAACGAATATGAACCGCCCTGCCTTGTCCGTAACCTGACTCTTTACTATTCGATTTGTCGCTACATCGATCAATCGAACTATGGCCAAGTCAACTGGAACCTTGCGAAGACTGTCATACACGACTCCCCACTTCTTTCGACGTCGTCGTTTTAGAAGCAAGAATGGTGCTGTGAAGAGATACTGCAGGAACCTGATCGCGTTAAATGAAGTTGCAAGCATGGTTACAGTAGATACTGCCGTAAACGCCACGATTGGCGCTGCAACATCTGCTGACTCCTGTGCCGCCGCGTTTTGTCGCACGATTTGTACAGAGTTCACTGCGCGTCTTGTAAGAGCAGGAAGCACATCTGCAATCGTCTCAATCTCCTCCGAAAGTGGAGGTAAAAGTTCGATCAGCTCAAACGGTGCGTTTACTATATTGCCCGCTATCGTGATCTTCGTTGAGCTCAATGCATTGTATCCGTCCCTTCGAAGCTCGAGTGTGTACGTTCCATTTGGAACATACCAGGCATAGGTACCACTCTCACCTGTTGTGAGTGGATTGGTCTGAGCGTATGGGATTGCGTTCCAAATGTTTGGGCCGCCACCTTGAGCAAATAACGTAACTACTGCGTCATCCAACAAAGTTCCCTCGTTCTTGTCTCGGACGCTACCCTCAGGCTTCACCTCTAGTACATAATCTAATACCTGCGTCTCTCCTGTTATGTAGTTGATGTTGATCTGAAGCGATGTCCCAACGTTTGGCGTAATTACGCGAGCTGAATACATCTGATTGTCTTCGACTTCTACCAACTCACCGTCCGTACTAGCAACAATGCTAGTTTCCTGGTTCATCAAGTACCCTGAATTTCCAACGCTCAATTGTACAGAAACTATGTCTGCCGGGGCGTTTACAAGATCCAAGTTCACACTAAGTCCACGACCTCCGAGTACGCGCACTTCGTTTTCTACTGATGGCGTAAGTGCAATTGCATCACGCGCAACCAAGAACTCTACTTCCGTTCGTGGAATCAAGACAGATGGTACTGGCGGTGTGTCTTCATCAGGGATCACCACCACATCGTCGTCATCGTCTTCTCCGACAACGATATCATCGTCGTCATCGTCGTCATCATCATCCTCGCCTCCTCCTCCATCATCATCATCGTCATCTCCTGGCGCAGTTGGCGGTATAACACCGTCAGCTAGCGTGGTAAAAGATGTATTTGCTGATGCTACCGACGCTGCAGCATCCGTCGAAGATGCAACCAAAGCGTAAGTAGTGTTTGCCAACAATCCGCTAAGTGGCAAACTATGGTTAATAACTAGTGGTGTGTCCGAGAATGTACCGATACCCACTATCACAGCTGTGCTGTCCGCAGCTCTGCTAGTTACCCACGTAACTGTCGCCGAAGTCTGTGTGATACTCGTCACTTGAAGATTCGAGATCGTGAGACTGGTTGTAGGCGTGACAATAATCGGTGGTGCTGTACCAACTGGAGTCGCACTGTCGCTTGCGCCAGATGACACATTGCCTCCTGCATCAATCGCAAATATGGTGTAGAAATATTCCGTACCATTTGTGAGCGCTGTATGCAGGTAAGATGAGTCTGTTCCCGAGTAAATCTCTGTTCCGTCTGTAATTGATGTTGGCGCACTTCCTAACTTGAATCGGAGTGAAACACTCGCGAAATCTAGGTCAGGTGGGTTAGTCCAAGTGAGTCCCACTTGTTCGTCGCCCGCTGCAGCTACAAATCCAACTACGTTTGTTGGTGGAAGGTCGATCAACGTCGTGAACGATGTTGAGTCTGTCGCGTCGTTCGCACTTGCATCTGATGAAAAGACATCAATAGGATAAAGAGTGCCGGGAGTAAGTCCTGTTAAGTTCACACTGTGTGTCAAAACCATGGTCCCGTCGGTGATTGTCCCGAAGGATCCCACCACCTCTGTGTCTGAAAGCTCGTCCGTGTCCCACGACACCGTCGCCGTCGTCTCCGTAATACTTGTTACTTGGAGATTCGTGATTATAGGCGCTGTCGTGTCTAACGTTGTAAACGTTAGATCGCTACTCGTTGTAGGATTTCCGGAGTTGTCCGATGCCCAGATCTGAAAGTGATACAACGTTGCTTCTGTCAGACCCCCTAAAGATCGGGTATGAACAGTTCTATACAACGTATCTGGCAGTGACGTCTCCGTGTAACTCGTATCGAGCCCATAGAATAACTCTGTCTCTGCCGCTTCATCTGTCTCCCACGACACTGTGGCGCTTGTCGTGGTTATGTTCGATACTACGATGTTCGTGATCGTAGGTGCTGTTGTATCTCCGGGCGGAGTAATGATCGGTGGATCACCACCTCCCGTCGTTACATTGACTGTTGCGCCCACGTTGAACGCGGTGCTGTCCTGTATACCAACGGCATACATCGCATGGTCACCAAACAGTCCGTATACATCTACTTCGTATGATCCTGCAATTGCAGGATTTGTTGTTTGTTCAGATCCTCCTGCTGCGTTCGTGCCAATTTGAATCTGCACGCATCGTCCTGCAGAGATCTCTGATCCCCCCGCATCTGTTGGTGCGGTAAGGGTGATAAGTTGGCCTGACACGCCAACTCCCCAAGTACCTGCAGCTGCCGAAGCTGCTAGGGTTTTGTCCGAAAACGGACCATCACAGGCGCTATCATCGTCCTCCGCAAGATCGAAATCTGCAAAGGTCAACAATGAGAGATCAAATCCACTCTCATACTCCAAGACAATCGTGTCTGTTGGAGCGTCGACACCACTTGGTGTCACGAATTCCAGCGTTTGATTACTGAGTGTACTTTCTTGTTGATTAGACAATGTCAGGCTCGCGCTCGTCAAAATGCTTGCCATCGAAGGCTGACTCCATATCAGGGAGTGCATAATGATAAACGTTATCACTATAAGGATGTGCGAAAGGGATCGAAACTTCATACGCGTCTTAATCGGCGTCTTGCAGCAACGATCCCTATACTGATCGCACTAAGAAGAAGCAAGCTTCTCCATGGGACTGCCCAAAGTGTTAATTGTGTTGTGTCGACTGCATCTTCACCGTAGGTCATCGATACCGTAAATCGAAACGGCCCTACGTGTGGCTTTTGAAACTCTCTTTTGAAATCTGAGATGCGCTCCTCTGCATGTCCACCCCAAATTACATCAAACTTTCGAGAAGTTCCTGCTAGCACGGTTCTTTGTTCTTCGTTCACGACAAGCTGGTCGATAACTCGACCGAACATGTCCCGTACTTCGATAAAGCCGGAAGGCTTAACATGGACGTTACCGTTGTTGGCAAATGAAACCGACAACGAAACAGGTTGACTGGAGAACCACTTGGAACCACCCGTGGATCGAAATGAATCGATTACTCCTTGAACAACACTATCCGTGGAAAGAACTTCGGCAAAAACGTACGGACCTGTGACACCTATTACTGAGATGTCACCACGTTCACCACTGCGCACAGGGCGAAACGTTGACGCGATTCCTGCTGTAAGGCTGCCAGAGGATGTCTCTGGTGCAAGGACTTCTATTGTCACGTTCCGTTGCTCACCTGGGATCAGCACAAACTGATCGGGAGTAACAGACAACCATGATAGAGAAGGATCCCCTGCGGAATCGAGAAGGAATGAGGCTTGACCGGATGCTGCGTCGATAATGTCCAGCAGTACTGGCTCTAGCACAACGCTTGTAGATTCACCTGTCTCGTTTAGAAGTGTGAGTTCCTCACTAAAAGGAACACCCGGATACACTTGTGTATCAATTCTTTCCGGCGTGAACGTTAACGCGTGCACGACAGTTGGAGCTAATACGGTACCAAGCATGATGGCACACGTGGGCAATATTGTGCGCCAGGTGATCATAGTTGATTTCCTTAACGAGCTGCGGTGTTAATAATGTACGACTTTGTCTCTTTTTGTTTTGTTTCGGGTCTATGACCCTTGATCCCTCCAATTTCCGTGACGATTTTTGTTTTGAATTCTTATCGTCATTATAAATAGGACAAATCGAGAAAGTAATATTGTCGAAAGAACTCTACGCTCCCTTAACTCGTAAGCCTTGGGAAGATGTTGTATCAGTTTGGACTTGATATAACACCTCATCGATCCACAGTATGGACCAGTGAGGGACTACATCTAGACAATGCTAGAAGTTCCCAGTGCTTACATAGAACAGTTCGTGTGAATACGTGCCGTCTGCCGTGACTCCATCGATCGATGCCTTAAATGTAACTATCGTTTCCGCGCCATTTTTCCAGTTTGCGCGAGAGGCAATCAATGTCGGACTAGTCGTGATCGGTTGATCGTCTGAAAATGCCCGATCTGTGCCAGTCAGCGCCATTCCGTACTCCTCTGACCCAATTGTTACGGCTCCGTCAGCAACATCGTCGATGTCATTTGCTCCAGATCGCAGGTTTCCATCCTCGATTACGGTAGTTGTGTAACCAAACGGTGCATTTGTAGAGGTTGTAGCAGTAACTGACCCCGACTGGATCGCCGAATCAAGTAGTCCACCAATAGCAACTGATGATTGGGATAGTGAAAAGGTGAACGTTGGATGCTCAGCCAATGACTGCACACCATCCAAAAGTACATAACTCGCACTCGAGCTCTCACCGGCAAAATCTTCACCAGCAGATCCGTGGAGCAAGTAGCTTCCACTTGTGCCAGTTCCGCCGCCGCTTGAAAATGAGTCCCCGAAAATCCGATAGCTTCCAGAGCTCATGAGAGCAGAAACATCGCTAATTGAAATGACCATCAGAACCAGAGCTAGAATTAGAGCAGATAGGGTTTTCATACGGTTTTGGTTCCTTAGTACCTCTATTCTAGCAAAAAAAGGGCTAAAAGTCAACCCATAATACCCCTAATCTTAGCCAAATATCGGGCTTTGACGACAATTTGTAGTCAACTTTCGGGACTTATCCAAAGTTGTCCTCAAGTTGTTAACAGGTTGTTAAGGTTTGTGGAAAAACTTGGCTAGTTGTCTAGACTACCGTTGCCAGACATGAGTTATCCACTGTTTTTGGACGGGTGTGGAACGATTGTTTGTTTCACGTGGAACACGGGCTCGCACAGTGCTGCCATGCACGCAGCTAAAGATCTTGATATCAAGGAGGCTTATGCATCTAGCTCTCGCCAGAACAGACCCCTCCGCCCGTTGGGCACCTCCCCTTAGTAGGGGGAGGACACCTTGGTTTACTAGTTTGTTCTCCCCTTCCCGAGGGGAGATGTCAAAGGCGGAGCCACTTTGACAGAGGGGTGTAGATCTAGCTAGTGCTAGTAGCGCCAGTCTATCCACACTTGAACACAAAATTGATCACAATTTGTTTCACGTGAAACAAATCCCCGACATATCCACAAATACAAACAAAAAAACAGCCAAATGCTGTCTAAATACCACTATATTCTTACTGATCACCTGCATCGCTGGTGCGGACGCGCAGAAGGGCGTCCCTACGTTCTAGCATCACTAGAATGGTCGAGCTGAGCTCGACTCCCCACCAGAGCTCATACTAGAGACTCGGTGCCAACGCTCATCGTTGGAATATTGCCAATAACCGAGCTGAGCTCGGTGGTGCCTCTGGAAGGAATCGAACCTCCAACTTATCCTTAGGACGGATTTGTTATATCCATTTAACTACAGAGGCATTTTGTTTCACGTGAAACATTCTTGTATCTATTGCATATACAATACGCTCCAGATCAACGCCGGCATTCTAGCACATATCGCTTTGCAACGTATCCGCTAGCACTTGCTAGATCAGACCCCTCTGTCATAAGCGCTTCGCTGTATGACATCTCCCCTCAATCAAGGGGAGAGCAAGCTAGTAGACTAGGTGTCCTCCCCTTGACTCAAGGGGAGGTGCCCAACGGGCGGAGGGGTCTGTGTCAGGAATACTTGAGAATGCTCGTCATGCTAGTGTCGTAAAATACTGTTGACTACGTTCACACAATGGTTGCTACACAACGACCAAAACAAACATGCGCCTTATGTGCTAAAATGGGCCACATGGACACATTAACACTCGTAATTCTCATCCTAGTTGGCGCCACGCTTCTTGGTGCCGCCTTGATGATACTCAAAAAACTACAGGAGGTAAAAGAAGCGCAACTCGGTTCACAGAATGACAAGGTAATCTCACAACTGAGTGAGAATCTCCAGGGAGTTCAGAAGATGGTTCAGAATCAAATGCAAGGGATGCAGGTGAACATGAACGATACTACCAAGGGAATGAATGAGCGTCTTGATAACGCGGCCAAAATCATCGGTTCACTAAAACATGAGCTTGGTGGCATGAAAGAAATAGGACGATCTATCTCTGACTTCCAACAATTCCTTAAATCGCCAAAGATAAGAGGGAACTTAGGAGAGCAGATATTGTACGACGCATTAGACCAAGTCTTCTCTCCTGAGCAGTACTCAAAACAGTACAAGTTCAATGAAGGTCAGGTCGTAGACGCCATGTTGAAGACGTCCGCGGGGATTATTCCTATTGACTCCAAGTTTCCAATGGAGGCATACCGCCGATATCAGGCAACGAATGACGAGAAAGAAGAAAACGTGGCTCACAAAGAGTTCACAAACGCTGTTCGTAAGCATATTCGCGACATTTCAAACAAGTACATCCTCCCACAAGAGGGAACTGTTAACTTTGCCGTGATCTACATCCCATCAGAGGCCGTATATTACGAGGTCACGATGCAACACGAGGAGCTCAACCGCTATGCGCAGGAGATGAACATCATGGTGACGTCACCAAACACGTTCTTTAACTTCCTACACATAGTAATGATGGGCATGGAGCGCACTCGGCTACAAGATCAAGCTCAGCAGATCTGGGAGATCTTAAAAGGCGTTCAAAAAGAGACAGAGAAGTTCGGAGAGAAGATGGGTGTACTGTCGCGACACGTTACGAATGCAAAGAATGCGATGGATACGGTAAACTCAGAGTACACAAAGCTATCAGGCAAAGTAGATCAAGTTAAATTATTGAAATAGTATGAAGATATACGTAGTCCACTCAAGCGCGTTTGATTATACGAATAAACTGTACGCTCCTTTGAAGGATTCACCGTTAGCAAAAGTTCACGAGTTGATATTTCCACACGACGGCACGACTGCTGTCACGAATTCAAAGGAACTCATAGGCTCCGTTGATCTCGTACTTGCCGAAGTGTCATTCCCAAGCACGGGAATGGGAATTGAGCTTGGCTGGGCAGAGGCACAGGGCACTCGTATTCTGTGCATTCATAAATCTGATGTAAAACCATCCGGTTCAATTAAAACAGTATGCAAACAGATCGTGAGCTACGATGAAAACGATCTAGTTGCTCGAGTTTCAGAATCATTATAGTAACTATATGAAAAATCTAATCTTAGGATCAACCTCGCCGCGTCGTAAGGCGTTGCTGGAGCTGATCAACCTTCCGTTCGATATCGTGCCGAGCGAATATGAGGAAGATATGACGTTGGATATGCCACCGAAGGAACTCGTGCAGCACTTGTCTAAAGGAAAGGCTGACTCGGTGGTCAAGAAAGTTGAGAAAGGTATCGTGATCGCAGCGGATACGATCGTTGCTCTTAACGGAAAGGTGATGGGGAAGCCGAAGTCTGATGAAGAAGCGAGAAAGATGCTGCAGGAGCTTAGCGGTAATACGCACGAGGTCATGACCGGTCTTACTTTGATCGATGTGGAGAGTGGTCGGAGTCTATCTCGAGCAAACATCTCTAAAGTCACATTCAAAACCATTCCTGAACACGAGATCGACGCATACATTGCGAGTGGTAACACAAGAAACCGTGCTGGTGCGTATGGTATACAGGATCTCGGTTCGCTGTTCATCTCTGGTATAGAGGGCGACTACTACGGAATAATGGGAATGCCGTTGTATGAGCTCATGAACATGCTCAAAGAGTTCGATGTCGATATTTGGAAAGAGATGATCACGTAATATGAAACAAGAAATATGCCAAAGTTGTGGAATGCCTCTCAAGAAGGACCCGCAGCATGGAGGGTCAGAGAAAGACGGGGGTAAATCCAAGCTATATTGCAGCTTATGCTACAACCTTGGAGAGTTCCGACAAGACATGAGCCTTGAGGAAATGATGGCACTCGTCGAAAACGTACTCGTAGAAAAACGAATACCTCGATTCATCGCCAAGTTTCTCGCCAAGCAGACTCCGAAGTTGGAGAGATGGAGAGAAGACAGGTAGATATATAAAAACACCCCCCGGGATTCCGGTAGGGGTGTTTTTGTTTATTGAATCACGGAATAGAGGAAGACTATTGACATCTTGCTCGAAACGAGCTAGGTTGGCCGTAGACAACAGAGAGGAGACGACATGAGATCCCCATTTATCAGCGTGACAGACGTGATGACACGCAGACAGGTGCTGGACTTGCTGCAGGCGTTCCGTGGCGAAGGAGGAGACGAGATTGCGCAGACACTCGCAGTCGGCGTGATGACTGGACGCAAGGTGCTCACCGGACTTTCGTCTGAGTGGAGCGAGATCTGGCCTAAGCCAAAAGACATTGCCGGCATCTTCTTGAACCACCCGGACGTCTTCAACGTCCTGCACTACGTGGACTACACGAACACGCAGGTGCTCGTGAACCTGAACCGAGCGCGACAAGTCGGTGGCAAGTACATGGACGCCATCCAGCTGGACATGTGCTGGCCGGATCCAACCAGCCTGTGCACCTTCAAGAGAATCAGCGGTGACATCAAGATCATCCTGCAGGTAGGACGTAAGGCCTTCGACGAGGTCGGGAACGACCCCGCACGTCTGGCAACGCGGCTCATGCAGTACATCGACTCGGTGGACTACATTCTCTTGGACAGAAGCATGGGTGAGGGGCTTCCGATGGATGCGGCGGACCTTGCACGGTTCGTCCAAGCGATCAAGGCTCTTGCACCCGTGTTCGAGATCGTGGTAGCGGGTGGACTTGGCCCATACACGATGGACCTCGTCGAACCACTGGTTGAGCTTTATCCGGACATCAGTATCGATGCTCAGGGTCAGCTCTGCTATGACGGTGATTCACGGAGATCGCTCTCAGAGCCACGTGTTCTCCGCTATCTTGAGAAAGCGGTCGGAATGTTCCGCAAGCATCAGGGCCGATAGCCACACAAACAACGCCGCGTCGGCTGACGCGGTCATTTTTTTGACATAGTTGTATACTGTGTTAATGTCGGATGTGCAGTAAATGCGCGAAGGAGGAAGAGAAGTTGAAAGTATTCGTAACAGGTGCAGCAGGATTCATTGGAAAGCACCTGGTTCGTCATTTGTCCCAGGTTGCGAGTGTGGTCTGTCTGATCCACGCGCAGAGCACGTCCGAGGAAGACGTGGAGATGCTACAGGCACTTGGGTGCAGGATCGTCTTTGGCGACATCACCCAAGGTTCGGAACCGTTGATTGAGGCAATGCGCGGGTGTTCCCACGCGGTTCACCTCGCGGGGATGTACAGCCTTTCCGCAACAGAGGAAGAACTCGACAGGATCAACGTCGAAGGAGCGCTGAATGTTGCTAAGGCGGCACTCGAGCTCAACGTACACCTTGTGTACTACAGCACAGTGGCTGCTTGGGGGCTGCAGGTCGGTGTTTTCTCGGAGCTGTCGCCACACGGCAAGGCGATCTGTGCATACGGTGCCAGCAAGGCGAAAGCCGACAAGCTGATCAGACGCCTCCGCGACCTTCGTGGGCTCAGAGTAACCATCATCTTCCCGGGACCGGTTCTGGGAGAGGGTGATCACAACATCAGCGCCGACTACATCGACTCCATCACAACCTCGCCATGGCGAGGTGGGATGCCCGGTCAGACGTACAGGCACTCGGTACACACCTGGTTGCACGTGCATGACGCGTGCGATGCTGGGATCGGTGCGCTCATGAGCAGGCGGACCATTGGACGGGAATACCTTGTCGGTGGTCACATGCTGTCGTTCGAGCGCTTCAACGGGTTGATCGCACAGATCTGGTTTGGACAGGAGCGTCTTCGCCGACCCTGGCTTTCATGGGCGCTCGGAATCACGGTCATGGCGTACGTCTTCGGATGGATAGCGCGAACGTTTGGCACAAAGCCTCTGTGGACGCTGACACCTGACTCTGATGAAGTGATGCGCAACGGATTCGCATTCAAGGGAGCTCAAGCACGCCAGGCACTTCTTGGCAGCATGCCCTACAGAGAAATCGAGGGCGCTCTCACCGACTACAAAGACGGTCACTGCAGCGTTTGCAGCCGTCTCTGACAACACGACACTCGCCGACCGAAGGGTCGGCACTTTTTTTAAAAAAAATTCCGCGTCTTTCAACGCGGATGAAGAGCCTCCTACGACTTCTTCTGTTCTATGTGCTGGCCTTCGTACCGGAGCACGAATTCCTGAGCCCATGCGTGGACCTCGTGAGTCCAGATCTCTTCTCCGAACCCAGGCAGCCCGTCTACCAGTCTTCCCATGTGCGGAATCTGGTGTCGCAGCACCTGGAGCAACATCACGTGATCACCCGTGTTCGAGAAATGCTCGAGAGGGTACATCATGTAGTCCCAACGCTCCAGAGCATCGAACGCCAGAACCTCGAGCGGATTGCGCTCACGAAGATCACGCGCGATCCTCTGGGCATTCTCCGGCAATAACGCCAACACCTTTGGCTTGCCTGCGAACTGCAGCATGAACGCCCTCTGGAACACACCGAACATCAACGGTTCGAGCTCCATGAATCGCTCTGTGAAGTACCGGTACTCCAGCGCATCATCATCAGGCGTCTTGTCGATGTAGAGCGTGTCGGAGCCCTTCTCGGCCTCCCCGGTGTCGTGCACGAGCACCGCGATGATCAACAACGCCCAGTCCAGGTTGACGTACTTCGTGAGCTTGCTCAGCATCATCACGCTGAGCAGCGTAGCGGAATACGAGTGGTCCAGACTGTTCTGGGTACGCGGATGCTTGATTCCGAGCCCGCGTAGGTACTTGTCCCAGCGAGTGATCGTAGGCAGCAACCTCTGGGTCATCGTCCACACTTCCAGCATGGATCCCCATTCACCCAACATTGGGCTTTTCATAGCGCCTCCGTTCCGATCGAGAGTACGATCTACAAAGATCTTCCCATACCCTAATCATATTGACAAATCCAACACCCCTTGCTATATTGCGGTCACTCAGTAAGAGGAGTCACGACCTCGAAAAGACCCTGAATACTTATACAACAGACGTTTTACACGTTTTTATAGATCAACCAGTTATGCCAAATAAGGCAAGTGCAAAGAAAGCGTTGCGACAAGATGCAAAGCGTGGTGAGCGAAACAAGATCGCCAAGCGAAACATGGAGCACGCAGTGAAGACTACTCGAAAAGCAGTAGCAGCTGGCAAAAAGGCGGAGGCTTCAAAGTCACTCCTTCTTGCGCAGAAGTTGCTCGACAAGGCTACAAAGAAGCACCTGATCAAGAAGAACAATGCTTCACGTACCAAGTCACGATTGTCTAAGGCGATCAACAAACTCAAGTAATCAAAAAACGAGCCGCGAGGCTCGTTTTTGTTTTGTTAGAGCACCAGATCGGTTACTAGCTGCTCGAGTACAGCCTTATCTTTCATCGATCCGTTCTTCAATCTCTGATCCGCAGTCATCACCGCAGCGATCATCCCCTTAAGCTCATCCACCGACACCGCTAAAGCTCTCGGCATAGTCTTCTTTGCAACATACGGGTGCACTCCCAACTCCCGCGCGGCATCACGTTCACTCCCTCTACCATTAACTGCGGCGTAAGCTCGTAACTCGGTGAGTAATTGCACCTCTCTAATCAACATATTGATCAACTGACCCGGCGCAGTCCCTCTGTCCACCTCATTTCGCAGAAGTCCGACGGCTTTTTTACCGTTGTGAGCTCGAACTGCATCCAAAAACGCGAATAAAGTGTCATCGTGCGACGCAGCCACGAGCTCGGTGACGAGTTTACGCGTTACAGCGACTCCGTTCGATGCTGCGGAGACTTTATCGAGCTCATTCTTCATGCGCCACGTGTCCGATCCTGCACGCATCACAAGCTCACGAACCGCATCCGGCTCCCACTGAGCACTTGAGTGTGTCTGCACCCACGCCGAAGCCTCACGATCCGTCATAACTCCCAACGGATACTCATGAACATCGTCCCCAACGCGCAACGCAGCGTACAACTTGTTCTTAACCGACCGCTCAACCGTAACCTCAGCATCGGCAAGAATAATAATCGTCTCTTCCTTGCGCCCAAGTAACTTATCTGCCCAAGACTGTGCGTCAGCCTTCTTCGTGATTGACGCCGCAAGCCCCCTAACCACAATCATCCGACGCTCGGCAAGGAATGGAGGTGCGCCAACCGCGCTCAAAATGTCACCTTCGTTTTTACCAAACTCAAACACATCAACGTTCATCCCACTTGGGTCAAACTTCTCTTTAAACTTGTTCACCATCCCGGAAATCTTCTCCTTTATCCGGAACGCATCCTCTCCATAAACCAATATCACCATAGTTCCAGTATCTTACCACAAACTCAAAACGACCCAACTTCTCGCGAGAGGCTGGGTCGTTTTGCTTACTTTACGTCTCTCCAGTTTTTTCCAATCTCTACATCTACCGTGAGAGGCACTTTACACTTCACGACATTCTCCATGATCCGTTGCGCGTTCTTTGCAACCTCGTCAACGAGCTTGTCATCGACTTCGAACACGAGTTCATCGTGCACCTGCAAGATCATCCTCGCCCTATCACCATAACCTTGCTTCTCCAACCACTCGTCCACCTCGATCATCGCTTTCTTGATGATGTCAGCAGCCGATCCTTGCAGTGGCATGTTTGTCGCCATGCGTTCTGCGGATGCTCGTACCATCTGAACGCCAGAATCGAGGTCCGGTAATGCTCGGCGTCGGCCGAATGATGATTCCGCGTATAGATTCTCCTGTGCGTCGGCGAGAATCTAGTCGAGGTACGTGCGAACTGTAGGGAAGACCTCAAAATACTTTGCAATAAACTCTTTCGCCTCCGAGAAGCTCACTCCAATACCTCGCGACAGGGCACGTGGCCCCATTCCGTAGATTATTCCAAAGTTTACAGCCTTCGCAGAACTTCGCTGCTTCTTTGTAACCTCTTCTTCCTTGATATCGAACACTTTCGCGGCAGTTGATCGATGAATGTCCCCACCTTCGTTAAACACTTTCACCATGCTCTTGTCGCCAGAGAACGCAGCAACGAGTCTGAGCTCGATCTGCGAGTAGTCGGCAGCTATAAGTGACTTTCCCTTAGGTGCAGTGAAGGCTCGGCGTATGTCGCGACCAAGATCCGTGCGGATTGGGATGTTCTGTAGGTTTGGATTCGAGCTTGAAAGGCGTCCAGTCGCCGCAACGGTCTGGTTGAAGTCTGAGTGCAATCGTTTATCACTTGCGACGAGCTCAGGTAACGCATCAATGTACGTCGACTTTAGTTTTGTAAGCTCTCGGTACTCTTTAACAAGATCGATGATCGCATGTTCACCACGAATCTTCTCGAGCTCGGGTGCAGCGGTCGAGTATCCTGTCTTAGTTTTCTTAATTCCCTTTACTGGAAGTTCAAGATCAACAAACAAAACGTCCGCCAACTGTGAAGGGGACTTAATATTGAAGTCCTTGCCCGCGAGTTTTAGGATCTTCTTGGTCAGCGCTGTGATTCGAATCTCCAGTTCACCCGACATCTTCTTAAGTGAGGGCTTGTCGAGCAATACTCCATAGCTTTCCATGCCGGCCAGTACAAAGATCAACGGATGCTCAATCTCTTCGTACAACTTCGTCATCCCGGACTCCTTTAACCGACTGCGCAACTCCTTTTCTGCAGGAATGAACTGCGCGACGATCTTCCCAAGTGTCTCGTGCGCTGTATCTGTCGTGAATGTCTTTGGTAGATCTGGAACCGTTGTACCCACGAGGTCGGCCAACACCGTATCAACATCCACATTGCGAGATCCTGCACGCACAAGGAAGCTTGCTACCTTTAGATCCATGCCCTTTTCCGATAACTCGAGTCCTGACTGTCGCAGAATATGAAACACGCGCTTAAGATCATGCCCAACGAACGATGCATCGCGCACAAATAGTGCGAGCTTCTTTAATGTAGCCTCAGTTGGAGAAACAAACACGTACGATGTAGTCCCGTTCGAAATCGCCATCGATGTAACAGAGGTTCCAAACAGATCCATCGCGTGATCGTGAACGTCGATTGCATACAGAGCACTCTTGTCAGCGAATACGCTCAGCATCTCTTTCACGAGTGACCCGTCGCGATCTAGCTTTACCTCGAGCTTTGTCTTTGAGCTCTTCGTTGATTTCTTTTTAGGCTCCTCTGCAGCCTCGGTAACAATCCCGCGCTGCTCGAGTCGTCTTATAAGACCCGCAAACTCAAGATCTCGATAAATATTCTTCACCCCGTGCCAGTCAGGAACCTCCACTGCTGCATCATCCATAGAAAAGTCCATTGGAACGTCACGAATGATCGTAGCGAGCTCGTGAGACATGAGTGCGTTGTCCTTGTCAGCTTTGAGCTTCTTGATTGTTCCAGGCTTTACCTTGTCCTCAAGCTTTCCAGCATCAAGCGCTGCGTAAATCTGCTCCAATGTTCCAAACTGCTGAATCAAATCTGTTCCACCCTTGTCTCCGATGCCTTTCACACCTGGAATATTGTCTGATGAATCTCCCTTGAGCGACTTGTAGTCGACAATGTGCTCTGGACCAAAACCGTACCGCTCTTTCACGGCTGCAATATCGTAAACTTTTGTGACAGAGAATCCTTTTACAAAAACCATCACCTTAGTGAGCTCATCTACGAGCTGTAAAGCATCAAGGTCACCTGTAATAATGATCGTCTCAGTCTCAGGATTCTGTCGCTCGTGCTCAGCTATAGTCCCGAGTAGGTCGTCAGCCTCAAATCCCTTGATTCCAAAGTGGGGAATACCATGGGCGTCCAAGATGTCGTCGATAATTGGAATCTGATCATATAGTTCCTGTGCTTTCTCTGCACGACCAGCTTTGTAGTCCTCGTAAACATCATCTCGGAATGTTCCACCAATGACATCCCAACACACAACAAGGTGAGTAGGCTTCATTTCTGCAATGATCTTATCTATCGCCATCGAAAATCCGTAAACTGCATTCACGACTGTCCCGTCCTTCGTAGTAAGAGGAGGGATTGCGTGCCATGCGCGATGCAATAGTGAGTTTCCGTCAATTACGTAAAGTTTGTTCTTGTTTTTTGCCATATATAATGCCAGATTAGCATATTCACAGGCTATTTTCCAACCTGTAGGGACGCCATTCTTTGCGTCCGCGCCAGCCATACAGAAATTTTCAAAATAAAAAAAACGCGCGCCCCGGGAGTACCGGGACGCGGGTGTGGTCTAGGCCGCCGTGAGGCCTAGTTGACCGTCTGGTCCAGCTGGACCGTCTTGGTCGGGCCCGAGAGCTGCATCGCGGCGATGAACGCCTCGGGCAGGTCCAGGGGCTTGTACGACATGGTGTCGCCGTCGTCGAAGACCGCCATCGGCGTGTCGGTGACCAGGTCGAGCGCGAGCATCGCGCCGAACTCGGACTTGGCGGTGATCGCGGTGATCTCCGTCGGGTCCTGGTTGGTACCGATCGCCGTGTTGTGACCGTCGTCGTAGCCGACCACCAGCACCTTGCCGATGCGGACCAGGGTCACGGGCGCCGCGTCGGGGAGGTCGATGTGCTCGACCATCTTCAGCGTCATGATCGCGCCGCCGTCCTCGAGGACGCTCTGCGCGTTGGCGATCAGGTTCGTGCCGTCAGCCGTGTAGCAGGCGTCGTCGGTGACCATGTAGTCGACGCCGTCGACCGTCTCGATGAAGCGGATGACGGTGCCGTCGGGCGTCGTCAGGAGCGTCGAGAAGGCGGTGATGTCGTCGCCGGTGTACGACTCGAAGTCGATCACGCGGAACTGGATCACGCAGATGTCGCCGGCGTCGGTCTTGGCGTGGCGGAACTCGATGTCGCCGTCGGCGAAGTTCGCCATGAGGACGGTCTCGATGCCCGTGAGGAACGCCTTGTTGTCGACGAAGTCGGCGACGTTGCCGGTCACGCGACCGAACATGGTGCCGCCGGCCCGCTTGATGCTGGCGAGCTGCTTGTAGCCCGCAGGGAGCTGCATCTCGACGGTCGAGCGGATGACGCCCTTGTCGGCGACGATCACGGCGTACTTGCCGGTCTCGTCGTTGAAGCCGACCTCCACGGAGCTGAGCTTCGTGGCGAACTTCTTCAGCAGCATGCCGAGGAACTTCGGGGCGACGATGTACATGGTGCTGCGGACACCCTTCTCGACTCCGAGCTTGTCGGTGTTGAGCACGAGGGCCAGAAGCCAGAAAAACATGAACGTGGCGTGAGCCATGGGAGGATCTCCTTTCAGGAGTGATTGTTCCCACATTTGAGTGCGACCCTTCGGACGGATTGTCCGTAGGAATGCAAGGCGGACAATATAACAGATAGATTATCCTGTCAACAGGGAATATCGAGTATCCTCTTACACTGCTAACCTTAGGTAATAATCGGCCCTATTTGTCCCCACATGCACGACGACCCTTTCGCTGCGCTATTGACAAAATCGGAATTTCGTGGTAGTTTCTACTGTCGTCGTCAAGAGATACGGGACGAATGTAAACGGTAAGAACTCACAGAGTAAGGCTGAAATTCATAAGTAGTCCGTATCAACCAAGAGCCCTTAGGGGCTCTTTTGTGTTATTCTGGCAATATTATGAAAACAGACATCAAAATCATCTCATGGAACGTAAACGGTATTCGCGCCGTTATCCGCAAGGAAGCCTTTGCCCCCTTTATAAAGAAGCACGAGCCGGATATCCTTTGCCTGCAGGAAACAAAAGCAATGAAAGGGCAGGCCGTGATAGACCTTCCAGAGTATGAGGAAATCTGGAACTCGGCAGAACGCAAGGGTTATGCTGGTACCGCGATATTTACAAAAATCAAACCCATAAAAGTTACCTTCAACTTACCTGACATAAAGGAAGGGGCGATGGAAGACTCGTTCGGTGACACTATGAAGGAAGGAAGAGTGATAACAGCCGAGTTCGAGAAGTACTTTCTTGTAACTGTTTACACTCCAAACTCAAAACGGTCTCTCGAACGCCTACAGTATCGCCACGAGGTCTGGGATCCTGCTTTCTTGAAGCATATAAAGAAGCTTGAAAAGGAAAAGCCCGTGGTAATGTGCGGTGACCTTAACGTCGCACACAAAGAGATCGACCTCGCACGCCCTAAAGACAACAAAAAGAATGCAGGGTTCACGCCAGAGGAACGAGAGGGCTGTGACAACATCGTAAACCACGGGTTCATCGACACATTCCGACTCAAGCACCCAGACGCAGAAGGCGAGTACTCATGGTGGAGCAATTTTCAAAACTCAAGAGCAAAGAATGTGGGGTGGAGGATAGATTATTTCTTTGCATCGAGTACGCTCGAGTCTAATGTGAGCGACGCGTACATCCTTCAAGAGGTGATGGGGTCGGATCACGCACCAGTTGGAGTTGAGTTGAAGATCTAAGTACAAAAAAACACGCCATGAAGGCGTGTTTTTGATTTAACTACTTTCTCACAACGACAGCATGCGTCACTCCCGACGCACGAGACCCAGGCGCAGCACGATACGCTTCCACATAGTCGTGAGTCTCCAGGTGAGCACGAACCGCTGCTCGCAATTTTCCAGTTCCATCGCCATGAACAATCCTAACCGACGCTTCACCCGCCATCATAGCCTCATCTATCACCGCATCAACCTCCCGCAAAGCCTCCGGCACGAACATCCCGTGTAGGTCCGCTGGTATGATGGCGTCATCAAGCTCGGCGGCGAGTAATATTGAGTCGAAGTCTTGCTTAGTTCGTTTTTTCATGACAGTAGTTTACCAAACAAACAAAAAACCCGACATCATCGACACCGGTAGCGAAAAGGTGTCTCGTCGAGTTTCTTGCTGGGGCGGCTAACGGGAATCGAACCCGTAATACTGGTACCACAAACCAGTGTGATAACCGTTTCACCATAGCCGCCATGGTTATGCGAAGGGATACTAGCATATATATGATCTTGTTTCAAGGGAGGCGTCATATTTATCATTTTCAATTTTGCAATTCGGCAATTTTCAATTTAATGTAGATCTTTTGTTGAATCTAGAAAACAATTAATAACTCTTCTATAAATTGCAAAATTGCCGAATTGCCGAATTGAAAATTTGTTTTTTCTGCTATAATCCCCCCATGACTGAACGGCAAAAAATCTGGGCGATGTTGAAGCCCTCATATGCGAAAGCGAAGTGGCCATATACGGCCTCTATCTTTATTACTGTTCTCGTGTCGATCGCGCTCGTTCTTGAGCCTGTGGTCTATGGACGGATGGTAGATATCGTAATCAACGCCCTGACGATCAACGATACTTCACAACTCTTTCAAGATATAACGTTGCTACTCGCGGCGTGGATCGGAATCTTCCTCTTTAACACACTGTTCGGAATGCTGGCCCGCTACCTGAGCTGGTTCGGAACCAATAAAGCATCGGAAGACTTTGCGAACAAGTCGACATCGAACATGTTGCTCTGGAGCCAACAGAGATTTGCAAATATTCCAGCAGGAAAACTCATCCGCACTTTCGATGAAGCGTGGAGTGCGACTCACCGTGCGCCGGGAGCGTTCATGAACAACATTCTACCGACTTCATTCTCGTTCATCGCAGTGCTCGTGGTTGGACTCTACATTAACTGGCAGCTGACATTGGTTTCTCTCACCATGTTGCCGGTCGCTGTACTGATGGGTCTCTACTCATGGAAGCGTGCAGAGCCAAAGCAAAGAAAAGTGTTTAACGGATGGAGCGCGCTGTCACGACACATCGGAGAAACCGTTAACAATGTAACGACGATCCAGAACTACGCGCAGGAGGGACAGAGAGAGCAGGGTCTGTCGAAGAAAATGCACAAGGTAATTAAGAACCAACTCAACCTAAATGTTTTCTGGGCGATCTTTCACAGCATAGGAAGCTCGCTCAACCTCATAGGTCGAGTGATCGTCTTCCTTGCCGGTGTATACCTTGTATCAAACGGAACGATTACGCTTGGAGTCCTCATTACGTTCCTCGGACTCATTACATTCCTCCTTTCACCGGTACAATACGTGATTGCCGACGCTCTCCCACAGCTTTCAAAGAACTGGGCGGCGTTCCAAGCTATTGCTGAACTACAAAGTGTGGAGAACGATGTGCAAGAAGCGGAGGATGCTATTGAGATGACGAGCGTTGTAGGTGACATTGAACTCAACAACATCCACTTCAACTATCAGGACCAGACAAAGCCAACGTTAAAAGGACTCGACCTCAGAATTCCGGATGGAAGCAGCTGTGCGTTGGTTGGACCAAGTGGTGCAGGAAAGACGACGCTGATCAAATTGATGAACCGAGCGGTAGACGCAACGAAAGGCGAGGTGCTGCTCGACGGTAAAAACATCAAGCGCTACAAGCTCAAGTCGCTGCGGTCAAAGATAGGCGTCGTCTCCCAAGACACACTCCTATTCCACGACACGGTAATGAACAACATCAGGTTTGTGAGACCAAGCGCTACAAGAGACGAGGTTATTGAAGCTTGTAGACGAGCTGAGGCTCACACGTTCATAAACGCGCTCCCAAAAAAGTACCGATCAATCGTCGGAGAGCGTGGTGTGAAGTTGTCAGGAGGGGAGAGACAAAGAATCGCACTCGCTCGCATCTTCTTGGCAGATCCTCCGATACTTGTGCTGGATGAATCGACAAGTGCGCTTGATTCTGAGACCGAGCACAAGCTACAGGCGACGTTGCGGAAGGTCATGAAAGGACGAACGACGATCTTGATCGCACATAGGTTGTCTACGATATACCTTGCAGATCAGATAGTCGTGATGAAGGATGGAAAGATCGCAGACAGAGGAACGCACGCAGAGCTCATGAAGAAAGGTGGACTCTACGACAGGCTTTGGAACCTTCAAGCTGGTGGATATATAAAATAGAGCGCTTTACGGCGTTCTATTTTTGTATTAAGGTTTGATTCAGACGGGAGGGAATATGTTCATTAGAGCATTCGTACATGAGGATTGCCCAAGCGCAATAGTTCGATGGCTGAAAGTCGTGAGGGTCAGGTTCCTGACGCTCGATGGTGAGGAAGAGCACGGTCGGATAGTACTGGATCGTCGTCTGGCAGCTGACGTGGAGAATGTCTTCGAGCTGGCGTTCAGGCTCAGGTACCCGATCCACAGCGTTGTTCCGATCAACGTGTACGACTGGGACGATGACTTGTCCATGTCGGCGAACAACAGTTCCGGTCACAACTACCGGTTCATTGCCGGAACGACCGAGCTGTCGTTTCATGCGTACGGCATGGCGATCGACATCAACCCGCTGTGGAACCCCATGGTTCTGCACGGCAAGATGTTCCCGGCATGTGGAATCCAGAATCCGGATCATCCCGGAACGCTGACCGCTGACCACCCGATCGTTCTGCGCTTCAAGGAACTCGGCTGGACCTGTGGAATCGACTGGCAAGAGCCCTTCGACCCGCACCACTTCCAGAAAGACGTCCGTGCCGCCATCTAGGCGGTGCTTTTTTTGATACAATGGTGTCATGAATGGAAGACTAAGAAAACGAGAAGGTCACGAGCTGGCTCCAGAGGTGATCGTTCCACAAATAAGCACCGAAGCGCCAGAAGATCCACCGGAATCTTACAAAGAAAAACGTGAGCGGCTTTTAGATGTGTTAAGCGCAAGAGTTGAGATTTTCGAAGGTGTATATGCAGACATCATGGCGCTGGAGCCTGACATGAGCTCTCTCACATCTCACTTTCACTTTGATGAGCTCGTAGAAAAGTGGACCGCACAATTTCCAGAAGCAGCACGTAAGACTCTTGAACGAGCCGCAGTTGCAAAAATAGAAAACTTGCCCACCAATCCCTTAGACCCTGATTTCGATCCCATTGCAAATGACGCAGAGGCCACGGCTCTCCAGTCTGTCAGAGAACTGATCATGACCATGAGGAGGAAATATGCAGTCGTAGATGCTATGCGTATAAAACCGGAACATCTGCAAGCATCAGTAGACAGGTACCTCAAACACCACAAATTAAACCGTACTGACCTGGTTCGCATAGACGTGAATACTACCGATGTCTCACTCGTTTTCTCAGAAGAAGTGGTTCTGCTCAACAGAAAAGATGTTGGAGGGTTTCACGCCAATGACTCGGTCTTCCTTGTTACAAAAGATTTCGGAGTACACACGGCCAACGTTGTTAGGCACGAGCGGATACACAATGTGATGGATGGAGTTAAACCTATTTCAGACAGAACCCTAGAACCCAAGAAACATTTTCAAGATCTCGCGCGGCAATCTCCAGATAGTCACATTCAAATTGATCAAGAAACGCGTGACCATTACGCACTAAAAGAACTTAACCCCATAGAGCTTTTTGATTCTCTTCATGAAGAGATCCTTGCTGAACTTGAAATCGCAGAACGTAAAGATTTCAATCGGTGGTGGCACACTGTCCCCAATGAGCACGGTGTTATCCAGGCAGACCTTTCGACGGCTCAAAGATACGTTAACGAGTTTGTTGAGTTTGCAGAAGAAAAAGCAGCGGCAGGTCCAAGAAAAACTCAAGCAATGCAGGACCAGTGGCAAACTGTCGCAGACGGTTTCAAATCACGGTGGAATAAAATGGTTTCAAATCTTGTAGAAACAACTACGGCAGCCAGAGGCGTTGGCCCTGACGCGACCGAGTTCGTGCATATGGCATTCGTTGCGCTAAAGCCAAGTCAGTACAGACACGTCAATAAACTTCTGGAACGCAAGTACGGGAAGGAGGTAATAGATGCGGGGCGGGTAATTGCGAGCATCAACAACGGCCAGCCTCAGTCACTCCCCGAATTAAACAATGCGTTCATAACTCTGAACTTAACACCGGATGAAGATCAGAGAAAAGCTGTTCACAACGAGGCGATGTACCAGGCACAGCACGCATCGGCCCTACCTGACACAGATAGCGTGAGGAAGTTACTGCAGGACACGGATGAGATCTACGCCACTATGGGCATAGAACCACTGGCTGAAATCAGCATTGTAGCAATATGGAGTGACTACCTCTACGAGCGGGTAGTCTCGGTCGGCTTCGATGACGAAGTCCTTGACCCAGCGTTACTCGATGTAGACATGTCAGAGAAGGATATAAAACAAGTTGTTACAGAGGCGCTGCAAGACGTTATCTTCCACGAGATGGCTGATCTAGAAACCCTTTCAGACCTCAGACACAAACCACTTTGGAAGATCGTCACTCACTACGGCCTCGAATATGTCGCAAAGCATTTATTTGCAGAACGGATGGCCATAGACGCAGAAGAAAAAGACGCCGCATAAAGCGACGTCTTTTCTATTTCAAAACCTCTTACTTCTTTTTTACAATATCTCCCACCGCCTCAAACGCTCGCAGTATCTCCAGCGGTATCGCGAAGATAACTGTGTTTGACTGGTCAGACGACAAGTCGTTGAGCGTACTCAACGTTCGCAAGTGCAGCGCACCCGTTGTCTTGCTCAAAGTCTCGGCAGCAATCTGCAAGTTCTCCGCAGCCTGCACCTCACCCTCGGCCTTGATCACAACAGAACGTCGCTCTCGCTCGGCTTCAGCCTGCTTACCAATCACGCGCTTCATGTCTTCTGGAAGCGTGACGTCCTTTAGCTCCACATTGTCCACACTGATTCCCCATGGGTCAGTCAACGAGTCGACGATGTCCTTGATCTTTCTAGATGCCTGCTCACGATTCTGCAGCAACTCGTCCAACTCCATCTCTCCAACAACGTTTCGCATAGTTGTCTGAGCAAGCTGGCTCACAGCAAACCGGTAATTCTCAACTTCGATAACAGCCTTACCTGCATCCTTCACCTTATAGTAGATAACGGCGTTGATGCGAGCAGAGATGTTGTCCTTCGTAATCGCTTCCTGGTCAGGCACGTCTACCGCCTTCACACGAATGTCGACTTTACGCATCGACTCGATGATAGGAAGAACGATTCTCCAACCTGGTTGCTTAGTTCCTACAAACTTTCCGAGACGAAACTTAACTCCTCGCTGATACTCGTTCACCTGACGGATCGAAATCAACAAAACGAAGATGACAACCGGCCCAAGTGAGAAAAACAATGTAAATATTGCTTCCATATATAGATGTTAATGATTGTCTAGATCCTAGCCCCTAGCGACCGTTGTGTCAATTGACACAACAAGCTTTTCCTGCTATATTCCAGTGTGAGCGCAGCGAAATGGATGAGATTTGCGTGAAGGCCCGAGGAGCGAAGTAAGTAGTATCTTTATACTACGTCGAGCACCGCAGGGACTGAACGCAAAGGTCGCCATTTCGCCAGCGAACGCGCCTTGGTAGCTCAACTGGATAGAGCAGGAGGGTTCTAACCTCAAGGTTGCAGGTTCGAGTCCTGCCCGAGGCACCACCGAGTTTAGGTCGATCGCTTATGCAACACCGGCGATCGAGATGAATTCGGTAGCAAAAAAATCAGCGCAAGCTGATTTTTCTGTTTCTACTTCTTCCTCTTCTTGTCGTGATGCTTTTTATGAATCTCTCGCAGATGTTTATTCGTAACGTGAGTGTAGATCTGCGTCGTAGTGATAGATGCGTGTCCGAGCATTGCCTGCACGGACCGAATGTCGGCTCCACCTCGCAACAGATCGGTAGCAAACGTATGACGCATAGTGTGCGGAGACACTTTCTTCGTGATCCCAGCCTTTCTTGTATGCTTGTCGACGATGCGCTGGATCGATCGCGGCGTGAGATTAAGATCATCTCTCTTTCCCTTAGCGCGATCATGACTCACAAACATGTGCGGCGACATGTCCTGTCTCTTTTTCAAATATTTTTTCACCGCATCCCGGGCTCGTTCACTCACGAACACGATTCGGTTCTTTCCACCTTTACCAAGCACTGTAAACTCATCGCGATCCAAGTTTACGCTCTCGATCTCAAGCCGCGCAAGCTCGGAAACTCGCAACCCAGTAGAGAACAGCATCTCCAGTATCGCCGAATCTCGCAAACTCACGAGGTTGTCACCACCCTTGAGTGGGGAATCGAGTAGTCGGAGCAACTCTTCCTCCTCTAGAAACTCAACCTGTCGCTCTGGATGCTTAGCAAGCTCGATCTTTTCCGGTGCGAGCGTCTTAATGTCACGCTTCGCCAAGTATTTTAGAAACGATCGTAGCGCAATCAAGTGATAGTTCTGCGTAGTAACCTTTGGAGCCTCTCCATCCCTTCCTTTTACATTACGATTCATCCAAAGGCGGAACTTCCGCACCATCTCAAGCGTAATAGCGCCTGGTGCCGGATGTTTTGCCCAATCAAAGAAACGGCGAAGATAAAAATCATAGTTTCGCAGAGTCCGCTGGCTACGACCTTTCTCAATCTCGAGATGCTCGAGAAACTCAGTCAAAAGTTTTTCAATCTTGTTGACCATGCCGGTATTATACGCCACATGTGGTTAATTTCAAATGGGCAATTCGGCAAATTTCAAATGAATTAATCAATGTTCCAATGAACCAACGGGCACGGTGGTTGTCAGACGATTGACGACCCCTCTGTTTTATAGTAAGAAATCAGAAGGAAACCCAGGACAGCCAGGAGAGTACATGAGTAGACTCCACGACAACAAGATCGACTTTCTCGCAGAGTTTCACAGTGAGGTGGCGCTTAGCCGTGCAGGTGCCGTGCTGAGACGGCTCACATTCGGGCACGAGTTCGGGTTCTCGGTCTCTCGGCTTCGGAAAGATGCGCTCCTGATCGATCCAGCGATCCTGATCAACCGCTTTGGGACGATCGACCTCGGCAGTACACGTGAGGGCTTCTCGTTCAGCTACGTGGACTGCGGCATTGAGGTCATCATCGACGATGTCGGTGGGAGGAACAGACTTCGCTTCATCGTCAAGGATGGCGACAAGGTCGTTGCAGACATCATCAACAAGAACGCCCAGGGTCGACAGACCTGGGAGCACGTCACCTGACAACCACGCACCGCGCCAGGACTCTGGCGCGGGCGTTTTATTTTCGTTGCTGGTATCGACCCAGAATGGTTGACAAAAAACCCTCTTTCCTGTATATTTTCAGCATTAATACCGCCGATGCCTCGGTTGTCCGCTCACTCCTGACGGCTACTTGGACATCGCATAACGACAGAACTATGCTTTCAAAGAAGCAAAAGGAGAATATTATTGCAAAGTACGCGACTCACAAGAGTGATACCGGTTCACCTCAGGTGCAGATCGCCATTTTAACGGCCGAGGTCACTGACCTTACCGGGCACTTGCGCACACACAAGAAAGATCACTCATCACGACGTGGTCTTATCCGAAAGGTTAACGAGCGACGACGATTGCTCCAGTACCTTGAGCGTGAAGACAAGAAAGCCTACAAGAAGTTGAAAGAAGCTTTGAAATTGAAATAAATCCCCTTTGGGGATTTATTGGTTCCATTTAAGAACCGCAAATTTTTGCTCGAACTACGAGCACGAACATTAAATTATTTATGATTGACTATAAGAACCAACGCGTTGGTGTGTTTATAGATGTACAGAACATGTATTACACAGCGCGCAATTTATACAATCGCAAGGTAAACTTTGGAAACATTGTTAAGAAAGCCGTCGGAGAACGACAGCTTATCCGAGCGATTGCTTATGTGGTGTCAACAAAGACGGGAGAAAATCAACCGTTTTTCGACGCCCTTGCCAATATTGGCATCGAGACAAAGGAGAAAGAACTAATGGAGTACTACGGTGGTCAAAAGAAAGCTGACTGGGATGTCGGTATCACCGTGGATGCGATTCGAATGAGCGAAAGCTTGGACGTTATCGTATTGGTATCCGGAGACGGAGACTACATTCCACTAGTTGACTACTTAAAGAGTAGAGGGAAGATTGTAGAGGTGGTTTCATTCCGCGAGACAACGTCAACGCGACTTGTTGAGGCGATTGGAACAGAACACTACACAAACTTGTCAGAGAACAAGCGTGGATTCCTAATTGGATCTAGAGCATCTGGCGCAAAAGCAGCTGCCAATGCGGCATCAAAGTCGAAGGATATTTCTAATATCATTGATGGTCAGGAGAAGACTGATGACAAACCTAAGGCTCGTCCAGCTCGCAAGCCTGCAGCTCGAAAACCTGTAGCAAAACCTGCTACAAAGTCGAGTGCCCGAAAACCTGCAGCTCGCAGCGCAAAACCAAAGGCTCGAACTGCAAAACCTGCAGCTCGAAAACCTGCGGCATCGACAAGACGAAATAAACCACTTCGAAAAAACGTCCGCACAGCCCGAAAGGGTAACGATGAAGGAATGTCGGACAACGAACGTGCGTTGAATAACTAGGATTTAGGCAAGGAGGTTCAAGGATACCGGTACTTGAACCCCTGATCGTAAATCTTAATTCAGCTGGCGATTAGACAATGAGACCTCAAAGAATTGAGCTCTTGAGTCTGATTGCCAGCGAGCAATATACACTATGGACGTAAAGACGTTCGAGACAGAGTGGGGTGGCCGCACTCTTAAAATTGAGACAGGCCGATTTGCGCATCAGGCAGATGCGTCTTGTACCGTGACGTATGGCGATACCGTCGTACTCGCAACAGCGGTTATGTCTAAGGAGCAGCGCCCAGGCATGCACTTCTTCCCACTTATGGTGGAGTTTGAGGAAAAGTACTACGCTGCAGGAAAAATTAAGGGATCCCGCTTCATCAAGAAGGAAGGGCGCCCATCCGACCAGGCAGTTTTGGCTGGACGAATGATCGACCGAGGTATTCGTCCGCTTTTTGATAACTCAATGCGAAACGACATACAGGTAATCACATCTGTATTGTCTTTCGACGCTGAGAACGACGCGGACGTACTCGCCATCACGGCAGCAGCATGTGTCTTGCACATGTCGCACATCCCTTGGAATGGTCCTATCGCAGGATCACGAGTTGGACGCATTAACGACGAGTTTGTTTTGAACCCAACCTACGCACAGCGTGAGGAGAGTTCAATGGACCTTGTTGTTTCAGGAACACCTGAGCGACTACTCATGATCGAGTCAGACTCAAAGATCATGGGAGACGAAATCATGGGAGACGCTATTGACTTCGGTCTAAAGGCGCTTGCACCTGTGATTGAGCTACTCGAGCAGGTACGCAAAGAAGTTGGATCAGAAAAGACTGACCCAGCGTCGTTGACTAACGTGTCAGACGAGGACAAGGCAACTCGCGCAAAGGTAGAAGAGCTTTCAAAGCCTCTTATCGCTGCGGGTACAGAGAAATATTTCTTTGGTGAGCCTCTAGCACGAAAAGTTGATCGAAACGTTGGACGTGCAAACATCAAAGCCGACCTTGTAGCTGCTCTTATCGACCAGGGAGTCGAGGAAGAGAACACAAAGTACGGAACAGACATGATTTATAGCGAAGTTGAGAATGTTATCTCAGCACAGATCCTAGAAAATGACCGACGAGTTGATGGACGAGCCCTACTCGACGTTCGAACAATCAATGCAGACACAGGTTTGCTACCACGAACACATGGTTCAGCGTTGTTCGCACGTGGAGAGACACAGATCCTTTCAACTGTAACTTTGGCAGGACCTGGAGCGCAGCAGATCATTGATACCATGGAAATGGACATCAAGATCCGCTACATGCACCACTATTCTTTCCCTCCTTTCTCTGTTGGTGAAGCAAAACCAATGCGAGGACCGGGACGACGAGAGATTGGACACGGTGCGCTTGCAGAGAAGGCATTGATCCCAGTGCTTCCTCCAGCAGCAGAGTTCCCATACACAATGCGTGTAACATCAGAGACGATGGGATCTAATGGATCAAGCTCAATGAGCTCGGTGTGTGGATCAACTCTCTCATTGATGGACGCAGGTGTACCAATTACAGCGCCAGTTGCTGGTGTTGCTATCGGACTTGCATCAACTCCTTCAATGGACAAGTGGAAAGTGTTCACAGACTTGCAGGATCTTGAGGACGGAAAGGGAGGAATGGACTTCAAGGTTGCAGGAACACGAGAAGGTGTTACAGCAATGCAACTCGACACAAAGACAGACGGAATCAGCATGGAAATTGTGCGAGAGGCGTTGTCACAGGGGAAAGCTTGTCGAAACAAGATCCTCGATGTGATCGAAGCCGAGATCAAGGAGCCACGAGCAGACCTTTCAAAGTACGCTCCACGTATCAAGGCAATCCAGATCAACCCAGATAGAATTCGAGACGTTATCGGACCTGGTGGAAAGATGATCAACGAGATCATTGCAGAGACTGGAGTAGATATCGATATTGAAGACGACGGAACAGTTACCATCACATCAGCTGCAGCTGACGGAATGCAGGAAGCTATCACTTGGATCCAGTCTCTTGTTGAAGAGGTGGAGGTTGGTAAGACATACAAAGGAAAGGTGACGCGACTCATGGACTTTGGAGCGTTCGTAGAGATTCTTCCAAAGCAGGAGGGACTCGTGCACGTTTCAGAGCTTGCGCCTTGGCGTGTTGAGAAGGTTGCGGACATCGTGAAGGAAGGGCAGGAGATCTTTGTTAAGGTAATGGAGATTGATTCAATGGGACGAGTTAACTTGTCTATGAAGAAGGCAGAGGGTAATGTGTACCCAGAGAAGCCTGCTAGTGCTAGCAAGCCAACAGGCAGTGGCGCGCGTGATTCAAAGGGACCTCACAAGCCACGACCTCGACCAGACAAGAAATAAAAGCTGATAACAGCAACGATGTACTCACAACAAGTACAAACACAGATTCACACAACAGCCCGGCCAACCATTGCCCGGGCTGTTGTTGGTTTTGTGACGATAGCAGTATTTTTTACACTAGCCGCGCAATGGGCGAACACTTCGCTCGCTAACCAGTCAGGAGGCGTAGCGTCAGGCACTAAGCTCGGAAACAATGTGGTTGCAGTCGTTAGCCTATATGACAGGGCACAAGACCATTCTTTTTTAAATCGCACAAAGGCCCACTTGCTTATAGATAAGGAGGCGCGCACTATTGGTCTGTTCGATGATGGCGAGATCGTCGAGATCGGTGACGACGAGCTCGCTGAGTACATTACAGATCGATCACGCCCACACGGCTGGTTCATGCCGGGCACACTTGGCGTTATTCACTTTCGAGATGACTCAGGACAAATAAGAAGCTCGAGGCTGTCCGGTGGCGACAATCAGCTAACCTTGGCGGATCGGAACTCGCAGGATGCGATCTCGAGCTTGATCCCGGAGAACGCAATGTATGGAGCGCACCTCGAATGCGGTGATGAATGCCCTAAGGTTAGCGTCCATGATATCGAGATGCAGATTCCGCAGAGCTTACGGGGATCAGACTTCTTCTCTATCAATGTAGATAAGGACATGGAGTCACTCTTTGTAATAGATGAGAAGCTTTCACAATTTCAGGAAATAGAGGACTTTGCACGCAAGATAATCTCACGATCGCAGCCAGAGGTGCGAGAGCGCACGTTATCTGACGGTGTTGTTATCAGTGAGCTTGTTCCTGGGAGCAACCTTGCCACCGAACAACACGGCGGTGTAACGCAGTACGGGAGTACAGATGCTGCCCTATACATGTTTGGAGCAATAAAGAACAACGGTATTACCCGATACCTGAGCTCAACAAACAGCATCTTTAGTGACGACGGTTCATTGTCCACGCTGTCGTGGACAAACAAAGTTTGTGATGTAAAGCCGTCTTACTTCTTTGCATTAAGTTTTTCCGCAACCTTCGCAGAGAATCCAAAGGCGCCACTGTATGTAGCACGGTCACGCGATGGATGGAGAATTTGCGAGCGTTAGTACACGGTGATCAGTTTGTGGATAAGCTGATGATAACTGTGTACAAATGTGGATAACAGTATGGTTATCCACACAGCAGCTTACCCGCATAATTGTTCACGTCGATTTTTTCGCTAGTTTTAGTGACCTTTCGGTGTTGACATTTCGTGTTCAGAGTGCTATTATATCTGTGTACCCTTCAACGTTCATTTCAAAACCCCTACCACGGGGGTGTGCAACGAAGAAGATGCGATCGGGTACTCGCTCTTGGTTACATACCTCTCCTCGCTACTGTTCTACTTTAGAACACAAAAACAAAAAATCGCGGGATTTAAAAAGCCACGGCGATCCTCAAAAAAGTTGGTGCATAAAGCTCTGACGTAGAGGTAAGCCATAGAATGGTGACGAGGGAGTAGACTCTTCCGGCATGCAAGTCGTTAGAGAGCCGAGTTTAGTAGATAGATCCATGTCTGTTGAACCCGGTTCTCTTCAACCTCTTCTGCGAGCCGGTCTTCTTAGGCCGACACAACAGCATTTCATTCGCAAAAGCAAGGAAATCGCTCTGGTGCCGGCCTTTTCTTTTCCCTGGTTTTCCACTTGACTATTAGGGTTCTGACTGTTAGAGTATTGAAATCAAAGACGCATATGAAAAAGACTTTTTTGAAAAAAATGACCACCCGACTTACTGCTGAACGCGAGAAAATCGCGGCTGAGTTAGGTAAGATCGGAAAAAAGGATCAGAACTCCAAGGATGGCGCTGATTGGAAGGCGACTTACTCCGATGTTGGGTCAGATACTGCTGAAGATGCCTACGAAGTTGATCGCTACGGAACGAACTTGAGCATCGTCAGCGAGCTTGAGAAATCTCTGCGTGATATAGACAAAGCACTCGCAAGTATAGAGAAGGGTAACTACGGAACGTGCAAGTACTGTGAAGAAGAAATCCAAGAAGCACGACTAGAAGCACGACCGGACTCGTCATCGTGCATTAAGTGTAAAAAGACTTTCACAAAAGAAGCATGATACACAAGCAAACAGCTTTTGTCGGCGCGCTAGCGATAATCCTCACCATCGCTGACACGGCTGCAAAACTAGTTGCAATCCAAATACTCCCTGAAAACGGGAGTATTCCTGTACTGGGGAAGATAGTTGGATTACAGCTACATAAAAATGAGGGCATCGTAGCTAACATCGCGGTGCCGATGCCTATCATCGTGATCCTTACGTTCGCGATACTTGGCGCGCTCATCTACTGGCTCAACCTCGCCTGGAAGAAGAATGAGCGGTGGGTGGTCGCGAGTCTGCTTGTACTGATCCTAGGTGCAGCAGGAAACCTCGTCGACAGAATCGCGCATGGCTTCACCACTGACTACATCATCCTGTTCGGTCGATCAGTGATAAACCTCGCAGATATCATGATCGTACTCGGAGTAGTCGGCCTCCTTACATCTCCAACGAAGAAATAAAGCCTCCCATTGATTATTCATGGGAGTTTTTGTTTATATGAGTTACACAATCAAGTCAGCAGCAGTGCTCGGTCTCAACGTCGAGCCAGTATCAGTAGAAGTCGACATCTCGTTTGGAATGAAGAAGTTCAACATCGTGGGTTTACCGGACCGCGCAGTGTCGGAGGCGTGCGGTAGGGTAGAGTCCGCAATCAAAAACAGCGGGCTGCCATTTCCTCGATACAGAATCACAGTAAACCTCGCGCCTGCGAGCCTTAAGAAGCAAGGACCCTCGTACGATCTACCTATCGCGGTCGGATTACTCTACTCGCAGGGGCATTTAACAAACCACGAACTCGACGATGCCCTCGTTATCGGAGAACTTGGACTCGACGGAGTTATAAGACATGTCGATGGAGTCTTACCGATAGCCCTCGCCGCAAAAATGCTTGGGGTTACAACATTGATCGTTCCAAAAGAGAACGAGAAGGAGGCCGCGCTCGTTGAAGGACTCATCGTGATCGGAGTCGACCACCTGAAGACACTCGCAGCACACCTCGAAGGCTCGTCAATCATCGAGCCCACGCCAACTACGGTTGTAGACTTCCATCCTTCCACATCATTTTCCCACGACATGGTCTACATCAAGGGTCAGGAGCGAGCAAAGCGTGCGCTCGAGATTGCAGCAGCAGGGCAGCACAACATTTTACTCTCAGGACCACCAGGATCTGGAAAAACTATGCTCGCTCGTACGCTTCCAACGATCCTCCCCGATCTCACACTCAACGAAGCACTCGACATAACACGCATCCACTCAATCTCCGGCAAACTTAAAGGCCGCGCACTTGTAGATGAGCGGCCTTTCCAAGCGCCACATCATACGACGTCCGGTGTCGCGCTAATCGGTGGAGGGTCGAACCCTAAGCCGGGGCAAATCAGCATGGCGCATCGTGGCGTCTTGTTTCTTGATGAGTTTCCGGAGTTTAAGAAGAACGCGCTCGAGAATTTACGGCAGCCGCTCGAGGACGGAACGATTACAGTCGCACGAGCTGCAGGCACAGCAGAGTTTCCTGCAAAGTTCATGCTCGTCGCCGCCATGAATCCGTGTCCGTGTGGTTTTGCGAGTGATCCGTTTCATCAATGCGTCTGTACTCACAGTCAGATAATCAAATATCAGAAGAAGCTTTCAGGCCCATTGCTCGATCGCATCGACCTACACCTGGAGGTACCTAAGATCGACGTCGAGAAACTGACAAGTCTCAACGAAGGCGAGCTCTCGGCGAGTATTCGCGAACGAGTACAGGCAGCTCGCAACATTCAGACGCTCAGGTTCGAGGGATCGAGCCTGGTTAGTAACACTGACATGCGCGCGCAAGACGTTAAGGAGTATTGTCCGATGGAGAAGACCGCCGAGCAGGTGTTGACTACTGCGGCACGATCGCTTCACTTGTCGGCACGTGCGTATATCAGGATTATTAAGGTCTCGCGGACGATTGCAGATCTTGCTGGCGTGGGCGAGATTATGTTGGAGCATGTAAGTGAGGCGCTGCAGTTTAGGGAGCGGGGGTAGGAGCCCTCTTTGTCTGGCGTTACTTGAGTTCTACTGGCGCTTGCTGGTATAGACCCCTCCGCCCTTTGGGCACCTCCCCTTCGTAAGGGGAGGGGTTATGCTAGTGATACTAGGGAAACCAAGTCCGCCTCTCCCCTTACGAAGGGGAGACGTCATAAAGCGAAGCGACCTATGACAGAGGGGTGTGACCTAGTGAAATGCAAGCAAACCAAGCCATTCAAGACTATGACAACCATCTTCAACAAACACTCAATGAAAACTAGGAGACGCGAGCTAAGACACGCGGCGCCAAAAGCTGAACGAATCCTCTGGAAACACCTGCGCCGCAAGCAACTCGACAACCACAAGTTCAGACGACAGCACAGCATCAACGGCTACGTCGTTGACTTCTACTGTCCGCAACAAAGGCTCGCCATTGAAGTCGACGGCCCAACTCACTTTCGAGGGATCGAGTCCGAGGTATACGACAAAGAAAGGCAAATACAAATCGAGTCCCTCGGCATCACCGTCCTTCGTTTCACCAATGCCGATGTCTATGAAAATACTGACAATGTCATACTTTCTATCTTGAATTGTTTGAGATGGAGCCCTTGACAAACACCCTCACAATTGCTAACGTCGAAACACACCACGAAGGGAGAAGCCATGCGCATTGCATTTGATCTCGGAATTGCGATGGGAGTTGGAAGGGCAACAGATTTGCTGCGAAAAGCCTGGAGCGGAGAGCCGCAGCCGGGCTTCACAGAGGCCATCGAAAGAGGGGCCACCATCCAAGTGCTCGTCTTGATCAGGCTCGTGAGCGACTGTGCCCGTGACGAAGAGGCCGGCGCGGTCCTGCCTTCATTCCAGGCACTGCACGAGCTCATCAAGAGCCGCGTGAGCGCAGGCCACAGTGTCGACAGTGGGCTCGTTCAGGTCCCCCTCGCTCGCCTCTGTGCTTCACTGGATGTCATGGCCGCGCGCCACGAAGGTCGAGGAGTGTCTCGTGCACGAAGCGCGGCCGGGTGCCACGACGGCGACACCGTGACTGCGGAGACCCTGTCCGTGGAGACCCTGCCCGGAGAGGGGTAGAAGAGAACTACGAACCACGCCGCAACTCTGCGGCGTGTGTTTTTTTAAAAAAAGAGGACAACTTCCATAAATTGAAATTTGCCCAATTGCTCAATTGAAATTGTTTTGTTTTGTTTATCTCCACCTCAGATACGCCCAAACCAACACCAACCCCCCAAACCAAACGTACGCCAACGTGTCCACCAACCTCTGTCTCTTTTTAAACTCATCAAAATTTGACCACCCACCAACATGCCACGACCATCGGCGACCAAAGATAAACATCGCCCCAAGTGCAGCGAACCCTACAACCGGAATCAACGAGACAACAAACCACATGTATTGCCGCGTACCAAGCGCGTACCCCTGAGTCCAAAACAAACCACCGGGAGACGGGCGGCGCAAATACCGCTCCATCACCTCTTCCTTTGGCACGAGCTCAATAGTGTAACCACACGCCTTACACGCACGCTGAGCTTCTCTAAGTTTTGTTAAACAATCCGGGCACGACTTTGAATCCATATAAAAAGATTATATCACGAGAAGTACATGAGCGATTGACAACCGAGGGAAATATTGATAAACATATTTTGTCATCTAGGAACTGGAGGATTGCCATGAAACGTGACAACGAAGCACTACTCAGAGCAGGCAAAGTGATCGATCTCCTGCACGTCAGGGGCCCGAAGGAAGTAGTTGGGCGTGCACAGAAAGCCCTGCAGGAGCTACTGCAGGATCGAGCCCGTGTCGTAATCGAGAATTTCGGTCCAGCGGCCTTCTGGCTCGTGATCTTGCATCCGAAATACGACGAAAGGCGTCTACACGTCAGCGACGATGGAAGTCTCTGCGTCAAGAACTTCGGGCAAAAAGGTGAGGTGATTGATACGTGGGCCACAGCTCTTCTGGTCAGCGAACTGGCGCGGGCAAAAAAGGAAACCGTGCTGGAGATGATCTCGCGGCTGTACACCACGGAAGAATCGCCTACCGTAGTCGCACAGATCTACGACATGCTTAACGGAGACGGGTACGTCCAACCGATCATCAGCGGCGGTATGGTACGACTCGACCTGCACTTGAACGCATCAGGCGGAGCGGGTTTTCACATCATGTCCACGGAAGGTACCGTGGTGATCTACGACAAGAGCAAGTCAGAGCACGCCGCGATCCTCGACGAGGAGGTTGCCGAAGCCATCTTCGGCCAGCTCCGACGAAGCTAGAACACTCAACCCCCTCACCAGATCCGCTGGCGGAGGGGTGTTTTCTTGCCTATAGCTCGCGGCTATTGACAAAATCGGTAGTATTTCCTATACTCCTGTTACTTTAATACTCATTCCTAGGCTATGCCAAAGAGAACTTTTCAACCGAAGCGAAAGCATCGAGCGCGTGTCCACGGCTTCCGAGCTAGAATGCGTACGGTTGGAGGACGAAACATCCTCAAACGACGACGGGCAAAGGGGCGAAAGCGCCTTGCAGTCATAGCGAGCCGATAAGGCTCGTTTTTGGTATGATATATGAGATATGTTACCTCGCGACAATAGACTAAAACGAGAATCGGACATCAAGAAGCTCTTCAAGAAAGGGAAGGGTGTTTTTGATAGCCACGTTGGAGCAAAGATAATGAAGAATAACCTCGCTTTATCAAGGTTCGTTGTCGTGGTTGGAACGAAAGTCCACAAACGCGCATATAAACGCAATAAGATCCGCCGAAGGATTCGATCAGTACTGTACGATCACATGAGCCATATCGCCACTGGGTTCGACATTGCTATCATCGCAAAACCCCAGGCGCTCAATGCAAGCTTTAACGAGTTACAAAACTCAACACTCTACGCCCTTAAGAAGGCTAAGGTGCTTGAAGAAGTACCAAAGCTATGATGAACCACTTTCCTAGGTTCTTCCTAGTCTCCATCATAAAGGTCTACCAAAAAACATTGTCGATGGACCACGGACCATTACGCCATCTTCACCCGGAAGGGTACTGCAGATTCAAACCAAGCTGCTCTCAATACGGAATAGAGGCGGTGGAGCAATTTGGAGTTATAAAAGGAGGAGGTAAAACTTTGTGGCGAGTTGCCCGCTGCAACCCTTGGAACGACGGTGGATATGATTCGCCGGTGCAAAAGAAAGCGGACGACCAAAACTAGATATCAATACTCAATGTTTAAAGGCTCAAGTGCTTAGAGCGCTTGAGCCTTTGTGTTTGACCTGAATATTTTTGTCCACTTTCTGCTTAGGTTATCAACAAGTTGTCCTCAGTTTTCCCCACCCTGTGTCCTCAGTTACTCCCCTGTGGATAGGTTGGGGGAGCTGTGGATATGTGATATGATTCTGTGCACATGAGACCCCATGCTGGTCTCGCTTGTCACTTCTCAAACAAAAAAATATGGATACACAAGAGCTGTGGGAAACCGCTCTTGGAGAGCTTGAGCTTCAACTCTCTAAGGCCAACTTCACGACATGGTTTAAGGATACGTTCATTTCGGAGATCAGTAATGATCGAATTGTCATTGCTGTTCCGAATAATTTCACTAAGGCTTGGTTAGAATCCAAGTATCACAAAGACATCCTTAAATCCCTGCAGCGAGTGACGAGTGACGCAGTGCGAGAGGTGAACTATAAGGTAGAGGTCCAAAGCGCGTCTTCGGGCCCACAATCAATTCCAGTACAAGAGGTTCCTTCGTTCGACCAGAACAAAGGGTTCCAACTAGAGGGAGATGCAAAAACAAACTCGTCAGGAGACACCCTCAACCCTCGATACACTTTTGAAACTTACATCGTTGGAAAGCAGAACGAGTTTGCACATGCTGCGGCAATGGCAATTCCAAAAAATCTTGGAACTACGTACAACCCCCTCTTTATATATGGAGGCGTGGGACTCGGCAAAACTCACCTTTTGCAGGCAATTGGTCACGACGTTGTACGCCAGCACCAGGGAAAGCGCGTAATGTACGTAACTAGTGAGAAATTCACGAACGACTTCATCAATGCGGTGCGTACTGGGCGAGCGAGAGAGTTCAAAGACGTTTATCGAACAGTAGATGTGCTAATCTTAGACGATATTCAGTTCTTTTCCGGGAAAGTTGAGACACAGGAAGAGTTTTTCCACACATTCAACGCCCTCCACCAGCAGAACAAACAGATCATTCTGTCAGCTGACCGACCGCCAAAGGCAATCGCAGCTCTAGAAAATCGACTTTTGTCTCGCTTTGAATGGGGGATGACAGCCGACATCAGCTCTCCTGACTTTGAAACACGAGTAGCGATCCTGGAATCCAAGTGTCGCGAGCGACAGTGGACCATGAAATCTGACGTCGTTCACTTCGTGGCAGAAAATATTTCATCCAACGTCCGAGAGTTGGAAGGAGCACTCAATAAAATTATCGCCTACCACCAGCTAAAGAACCAGGCGCCTTCTATTGAATCTATCGAGCCAATCATCCAGTCGTTCAAGCCGGTAGACATCATTAAGACAGTTACGCCGCGCGAGCTGATGAATGTTGTTGCAGAATATTTCGATATCACGAACGACGAAATTGTAGGAAAGAGCAGAGAGAAGAGACTCGCATTCCCGCGACAAATAATCATGTACTTGATGCGTGAAGAAATGGCTTTCTCTTACCCAAGCATCGGAGCGGAGCTTGGAGGACGAGATCACACGACGGCAATGCACGCTTACAGCAAGATCAAAAAACTTTTCGAAACAGATGAAAAGTTGAAGCATGACATTGAAATCATCAAGCAAAGAATGTACACGAGCTAGTCGGGTAGGAGGATGTCCACAGAGAATGTGCACAATACGTGTGCAACCCTGTTCACAAGTCTGTGTGAAACTATGTGGATGCAGTGAGGAGTAACCGGGGGATAACGATACCCACACGGGTGTGCACAGATCCATACACTTTTCCCACAGTGTCTGTGAACACAATATGTGGATTGAATACGTAATAGGGATGGTAGCGAACGTGGGTTATACACGCTATCCACCGCCCTACTACTAATACTAGTTATATATAAAGAATTCTTAGGAACCTCAACATGATCTTCTCGTGCACTAAGGACAATCTGTACAAAGGACTAAGTGTGGTGAGTCACATTTCCAATAAGCAGGTGAACTTGCCTGTTCTACAGAACGTTCACATCAAAGCAGATGGAGGGACTATTGTTTTATCGACAACGAATCTTGAGATTGCTATTAGAATAAACTTGAGAGGCAAGATAGACCGGACAGGAGAGTACACAGTCCCAGCAAAACTTTTCTCGGACTTTGTAAACCTGTTACCAAATGAAAGAGTAGACATAGAAATGGTTGATACATCTTTGGACGTTTCTTGTGGCGACACATCTACGAGTATTAATGGAATCGACGCAGCTGAGTTCCCATTGATCCCCGCTGTGGAAACTTCCTCAAGCTATACCGTCCCAGCATCAGAATTTAAAGATGCTTTGTCGCAGGTTTTGTTCTCAGTTTCAAATAACGAGGCGCGACCACAGCTTTCAGGTGTATTGTTGAAGTTGAAAGACGAAACTCTTACATTAGCGGCAACCGATAGTTACCGTTTGAGTGAGCGAGTCGTTAAGTTGGATGAATCTGTGGCAGAGCGCGAGGTCATAGTGCCGTCTCAGACGCTCCAGGAGGTCGCCAGGATGATTCAAGTACTGAAAGACGACCCAGAGATCGAAGACAAGCTCGAAATCAAGTTCTCGGACAACCAAGTGGTTTTCGAGTTCGGGCCAGTTAACCTCACTTCACGCACAATCGACGGAAGTTATCCCGACTATACACAGATTATCCCCGACGTGTTTGCAACTGAGTTAGTTGTGGGGAGAGATGAGCTTACAAAAGCTATTAAAACAGCTAGTTTGTTCTCACGCACCGGGATCTTTGATGTGATGTTGAAAGTAGACCCTGACACCAAGAAAATTTCTGTGACTGCCAACGAAGCCACCCGCGGAAAAAATACAGCAAGCTGTGATGCGGATGTGAAAGGTGGGAGTAACGAGGTGACGGTGAACTTCCGGTACTTGATCGATGGTTTGAACGCGATGAGTTCGGAAGGTGTTACGATAAAGATGATTGATGGAGTGAATCCTTGTGTGGTCGTACCAAACGGCAGCCTCAACAAAGGATCTTATCAGTACATAGTAATGCCAATTAGGCAGTAGAAAATAAAAACCGCCGCCCGAGAGATCGGGCGGCTTTTTGTTGTTCAGCTTTCGTTCCTGATGATCGAGGTGCAGGCCGGTTCGGCGGGCGTAGGGCCCGCACTGCAGCACGCGGTCGCGCTGATCATCTGCGTCTCATCACGAGTCGCCCAGACGACGTAGGCCTTCTGCGTCCCGCTCGGGCACTTCGCATCCGAGGTTCTGCCGCCGAAGTCGCCCATGATCCTGACGTTGTTGAGATTCTGCGCTTGCATGAACTCGATCACGGCCACTTGATCGATGGAAGTCTCGTTCTTCTTCATCATGCGGATTGTGTCCACTGTGATGAACACCGTGATCGCCACCACTGCGATGCAGAACAACATCAGAAGCCGGAGCTTCACCGTAGTCCTCTTCGCTTCACGGTCGTCGTTGTCTGGCCGCCGTACTTGGTCTGTTCGCAACATTTGGCACCTCCAGTTCTGGCGTGAACGTATCAACATTGAGGAGGGGTGTCAATTGTATGTGCGGTTATTGACGCACCCGCCGCTACATGATAAGCCTAGTGTGTCTTTCGAAAGGGGCAAAAATGTCAGAAGCAGAAGAGGCAGAAGTAGAGGAAGAGGCGACGGAGGCGGAGGTGCCAGAGGCGGTGGCGGAGTACATCGAGCAGATCCGTGCTCACGGAGATTCGCAGCCGACGATGGAGTTGGTTCACGCGACTCGTGCATGGCTTCGGGCGTTGATGACGCACGTCAACTGGCCTCAGCCGTTCTCGCCGATGGCGGTGTTGAACGCGTACGTTGAGCCCGTGATCCACGCCATCGGTATGGACATGGGCTACGACACGGATGCTGGCGCGGCCGAGCTTCTCACCGTGAACACAATCCGGGCCGCTGTGCTCGAGATCGCTCGGCTGCGGCTGGGTACGCGGGTGATCGAGCAGGTCGGGACTATGCCGGGCATGAAGCTGTATCTGCAGCTGGTGTGCAGTGATGGTGAGTATGGGGACGTCGTGAGTCGGCAAGGCGAGCTCGGAGGAGCGGCTGGCGTTGCGAAGCTCATCATGGCGGCAAGCGAGTCGGGCTTGGTCCCGATCATTCCCGACGTCGACCCAGCCACAGACTTTCCCAACGCGCGGATCGTCTGCGAGCTGATCGAGTACGGCACTCTCTAGACACGGGCGGCCCGCACTGGGCCGCCTAATTTTTTTTAAAAAAATAGCGCGGGCACGCACTTGCCCTATTACCTGAATTTGCTAGATCTACACCCCTCTGTCAAAGTTGCTTCGCCTTTGACATCTCCCCTCCGGAAGGGGAGAGGCGCACTTAGCTTTTCTAGCATCGCTAGTTTTCCAGCACCACCAGCAAAACCCCTCCCCTTACGAAGGGGAGGTGCCCGAAGGGCGGAGGGGTCGGTGCGAGCAATTCAAGAACAGTCGAAACAAAAACACCACCCTCTCGGGTGGCGTTTTGCTTCTAACTTACGTTAGAAAATCTCGATTGTTGTGTAGTGGACACCAAACTGAATGGCGTCGTCGTACTCGGTCATCCAGATGTCCGCTTTGTAATTGTATCGCTTGTTCATTCGGTCTTTCACGATAAACACCTTATCTCCGTATAGCTCTGGGAAACGCACACGCGTATCCAGGGGGAGAAAGTTAGCAGCGATCAATCCGTCACGAACGTGCGTACCATCGGCCGTATGAAACGGCGTCGAGTCGGTCTGGTTTGGCAACGAGTTGTATGCCGAAACCGGAATCGTCATCGTATAAGATGGCGCACGGGTACCTGCAACAGGGAAGGTGGCCTCGTCGGTTACTGAAGCCTCAGCAACCAACTCGTCCAACATCGCTTGTGCATGAACAGTAGGCGCCGTCATTGGCACTACTGACACAAAAGACGAAAGCATCGCCATTGTTCCAAGTGCCGTGTTGTGAAGATATTTCTTCAAACGGATCTGGAATTTTTGGATGAACTTATTCATATGTTTGCTGAATAATAAAAACTCCCTGTTAAAGGAGAACGACACAGTTATAACACATATATCCACTTTTGTCAAGGGGTAAAACGTGTTTTTTGACCAATCTTAGCGGTATATTAGACCATCGTTTTTTAATCTTCTTGACGACTATCCACCATTCTCGTACGGTCTCTTTTGTTGTATAATTCAATTCATACAAAGCCCAAATGGCAGACCCACATTACAATAGATCTCATCGATGGAAGAAACACCGCTCTCGTCGACGCCGAGTAATTCGAAAGCCCAAGATGGGGCTCAAGAAAAAGCTCGGTAAGTTTAAGGTGATTTTCTCAAGAGGATTCTTGGGGAACGTTCTTCTGTTTGGAGGTGTTTGTCTTGCCGGTGGAGTGGTGGTACTTGGTTTGACGTTCTTGTTTATAGGGCGCGACCTTCCAGATCCGAATGCGCTACAGGAACGGTCCATCGCACAGAGTACAAAGATCATGGATCGTACCGGGGAGCATCAACTCTTTGAAATTTTTATTGATGAACGACGAACGCTGATCAAGCTCGACGAGATTCCTCAGCATTTGGTTGATGGTGTGATCGCGACAGAGGACACGCGGTTCTACGAGCATAAAGGTATTCGTCCACTAAGTATTGCGCGCGCAGTTTTCTATGGTGTGTTCACGAGTAAGAGAATTTCGGGAACATCGACGCTGACACAACAGTTGGTGAAGAACGCGATTCTTACAGATGAACGATCGATCACGCGAAAGCTCAAAGAAGCTATCTTGTCCGTGAAGCTTGAGCAGCGATACACGAAGGATGAAATTTTGCAGATTTACTTTAACGAGATTCCTTACGGTTCTACTAACTATGGAGTCGAGGCTGCATCACGGTCTTACTTTGCGAAGAGCGCTTCCGAGTTGTCTTTGTCTGAGTCCGCAGTTTTGGCTGGGCTTCCAAAGGCACCGACAGCTTACTTGAATAATCCTGACGCTTTGAAGACTCGACGTGACTTTGTGTTGCGACGAATGTTCGAAGAGGGTTACATCACGGAAGAGGAAAAGAACACCGCGCAGGCAGATGAGCTTGTGTTGGAGCGAACGCTTGGAGAGATTGATGCGCCGCACTTTGTTTTCTATGTTAAGCAATTGCTCGAGGACGAGTTTGGCCAGCGTGCGGTTGAAGAGGGCGGTCTAACTGTCATCACCACGCTTGATTACGACTTGCAGGGGATTGCGCAGGAGGCAGTCACGGACTCAGTTGCAGCGAACGGCGAGTCGTTGAACTTTAGCAACGCCGCATTGGTAGCTATCGATCCTGCGAACGGACAGGTGTTGTCTATGGTGGGAAGTCACGATTACTTTGACGAGGAGAGTGACGGTGCTGTGAATGTTACGACGCGATCGCGACAACCGGGATCGTCCATGAAGCCGTTGGCGTACACTGCTTTGTTTGAGGCGGGATACACGCCGAATACTGTTTTCTACGATGTTGAGACAGATTTCCCATCAGATGTAGGAACGTATCATCCACGAAACTACGACCTTTCTGAGCACGGTCCAGTTACAGTTCGAAAAGCTCTTCAAGGATCGCTAAACATCACAGCGGTGAAAGCGTTGTACATGGTTGGCGTGTCGAACTTCCTAGATTTTGCAGATCGTATGGGCTACACGACGCTGGGAGACAGAAGCCGGTTTGGTTTGTCTGTGGTTCTGGGTGGAGGAGAGGTGACATTGCTTGAGCACACGAATGCATACGCAACTTTTGCGAATGATGGAGTTCGCAATGAGACGGTCGCAATCATGAAGATCGAAGATGCTAAGGGTGAAGTGCTGTTTGACTATGAGGAAGAGAAGAAGGATGGTTCGCGGGTACTCGACGAGAATATTTCGCGGATGATTACGAATGTTCTGTCTGATGACGGCGCGCGACAGTACGCGTTCGGTGGAGGTTCACAGCTTCAGCTTGGTGGACGACCGGTTGCGGCAAAGACGGGAACAACTAACGACTATCGAGACGGTTGGACGCTTGGTTACACACCGCAGATTGCGATTGGAGTGTGGGGAGGGAACAACGACAACACTGCGATGGCGCGAGGAGCCGGTGGATCTTCCGTTGCAGCGCCAATTTGGAACAAGGTTATGCGAGGTTACCTTGCAGACAAGGCTGTTGTAGGTTTCCCTGGACCGAATATTCCTAATCTTGGAAAACCTGCGTTGGACGGAGAGCTTGGATCGTCACAAACTTTGTTGATTGATCGCGTGTCAGGAAAACTTGCAACGGACGAGACTCCTGTACGACTGCGTGATGAAAAAACTTTTGTTTCACATCACTCGATCCTTCACTATGTTGATCGAGCGGACAAGTTAGGCGCTCCACCTTTGTCTGATTCCAAAGATCCTCAGTATCAGAACTGGGAATCTGCTGTTCAGGACTGGGTTACTCGCCAGGAGGAAGAGCTTGGAGAAGAGTTTGTGAACGAGGAGCCTCCGACAGAGTATGACGATGTTCATACCGCCGCCAACGTTCCTGATGTGGACATTGAGTCACCGCGTAAGGACGACACACTGGAAAATCGAGAGGTTGAGATTCGGGCACGTGTTTCTGCGCGACGACCGGTCTCTCGTGTTGAGGCATACATTGATGGATTTTATCTTGGTGGAACTTCATCGTCACCATACGTGATCAATGCTGTGATTCCTGGATTCGTTCAGGCTGGTGATCGGAACATCCGTGTGGTTGCGTTTGATGACATGGAGAACGAGGGCGACGATATTGTTCGCGTGAACGTTCCTGGGAACGATGCTGGATCGATTCAAGTTGTGGATCCACGTCCGGGACAGATCATCGTAAAAGTGAATCCAACGTACTCGGTGAAGCTTGAACTCGACGACCCTGCGAAGTACGAGAAGATTGATTTCTTCTTGGGACCACGAGGTGGGGGTGGGACGCTCACGGGATCGATCATTCAACCGGCTGGATTTATAGAAACGTTTACTTGGAATCTGCCAGAGCCAGGTGAATATATCTTGTCCGCGGTTGCCGTAGAAGCAGAGTCGGGTAACACGATACAGGCAGGAAATATTTTGCTGGAAGTAGAAGACCCAGCACCGGAGCCACCACCGGAGGGTGAGGATCCGGAAACAGAAGAATAGCTGGTACTGCTGAAACGAAAAGGTTGCTTCACTCCCGTTCGCAATGACGTGCTGGTAGTGCTCGCAATGACGATCTAGGAAAAATCGAGCTTTTACGAGCTCGGTTTTTGTTTGACGGTGGACGGTGTTGTTGGTACAAAGGTTAGGTTCGAGTTTGAGAGTGATCGAAACCTGTGCTGGAGGAGCTGATGGGGAGTTTTACGGGAGCCGTATTTGCTTTGGGATATTTCGCGGCGTCGCTCGGTGGTTACGCGATTGGGCCAGTGACGAACACGCTGGGCCACTAC
>JABIWD010000052.1 GCA_018701105.1 Candidatus Uhrbacteria bacterium
GTCGTGGAGGTGGAGGATACAACCGAGGAGGTGGACGCGGCGGAGCTCGAAGTGGTAACCGATCATCTCGATAGCCTATGTTGATGCCAAAGAAACTCAAACACCGTAAGTGGCACAAGGGTCGTGGAAGCGGAAAACGTTTAGCCACACAGAAGACCAGTGTCGCGTTTGGTGAGCATGGCTTGAAGGCCATGACAGAATCATGGATTACGTCTCGACAGATCGAGGCGGCACGTCGAGCCATGGTGCGATCAGTTAAACGTGGAGGAAAGACTTGGATCCGCATTTTCCCAGATCACCCAGTTACGTTTCACGGAAACGAGAACACGATGGGATCTGGAAAGGGAGCGGTTGATCACTACGTCGCAGTTGTCCGAGCTGGAACAGTAATGTTCGAGATCTCGGGTGTGACGGAAGAGCAAGCTCGTGAGGCGATGCGTCTCGCGGCACACAAGTTGCCAGTTAAAACGAAATTTGTAAGCAAGCAGTAGTATGGACTTTCAAGACATCTCAAAGAAGTCGAAAGAGGATCTCCAGAAGCTGCTTTCAGAGAAGCGTGAGGAACTACGTGAATTACGCTTTAAGGTAGCAGCCAATCAGTTGACAGGTGTTCGTAAGGTGCGCAACGTAAGACGCGCAATTGCGAAGATCCAAACTCGGCTCAAGCAATTACAGACAGAGGAAACAACAACCGCATAATATGACTGCAAAGAATACAGACAATGCTATGCTCCGCACATTGAGCGGAACGGTCGTCTCCAATAAAATGGACAAGACGATTGTGGTTCGAGTTGATCGAACAAAGTTGAACAAGAAGTACAAGATGCGATACGGAGTGGCTAAAAAGTTCCATGTCCACGACCCTTTGAACCAGTTTCAAGAGGGAGACAAGGTGACTTTCGCTGCAATGCGACCACTTTCTAAGACAAAGCGATGGCGAGTTCTAGGATCTCGCGAGACGCAGGTTGAAAACGAAGCATAGTTATATGGTTCAACATCAATCAATGATCAAAGTTGCCGACAATAGTGGTGCTAAGAAGCTCATGGTAATTCGTGTGCTAGGAGGATACAAAAAGCGCTACTCACGTATTGGCGACCTGATGACATGCGTAGTCAAAGAGGCTCAGCCTCACGCTGCCGTCAAGAAAAGTGACATCGTTCACGCCGTTCTTGTACGTTCAAGAAAGGAAATCCGACGATCAAATGGTACGTACATTCGTTTCGACGAAAATGCTGCCGTTATCGTCGACAGAGAAAATAAGGAGCCTAAAGGAACGCGAATCTTTGGCCCAATCGCTCGTGAGTTACGGGCGCAGGGATACGGAAAGATTGTGTCACTTGCTCCAGAAGTACTCTAGTCTATGAAAATTATCACTGGAGACAACGTAAAAATCCTAGCCGGTAAGGATCGAGGAAAGACCGGTAAAGTGATCCAGACTTTCCCAGAAATGGGTAAGGTCGTGGTCGATAAACTAAACATGACAACCAAGCACTTGAAGGGACGAGGCGATCAGAAAGGAAAGAAGATCGAGTACCCTGCACCAATGAACGCATCAAACGTAGCCATCGTCGGAAAAGACGGAACGGGGCGAGTTGGATACGAGACGGTGACGAAGGATGACAAGACGATGAAGAATCGTGTCCTTCGCAAGGCTGGTAAAAGTGAAACTATCTAACGTATGGCAGCAATCAAAGAACAATATCTGGCGGCCGTACCGAAGCTGAAGGAACAACTGAAGTTGGAAAACGTCAGTGCCGTTCCAAAGATTCAGAAAGTTACGCTCAACGTCGGTTTGGGAAAGGGTTTGAAAGATAAAGCTTATATCGAAACAGTAGAGAAGACGATTCAGCGAATATCTGGACAGAAGCCCGTATTCACAAAGGCGCGAAAGTCTATCGCATCGTTCAAGATCCGAGAGGGAATGCCTATCGGACTCAAAGTAACGTTGCGAGGACCACGCATGTATGACTTCGTTGAGAAGCTCGTAAATGTAACGTTCCCGCGTGTAAGAGACTTCCGAGGCATTAGCCCCAAGAGTGTCGATTCTGCAGGTAACTTCAACTATGGATTCAAAGAGCACATTGCTTTTCCAGAAGTTTCAACTACAGAGGTTGATCGGCTTCACGGGTTGCAGGTCACGATTACGACTTCTGCAAAAAACAAAGAACAGGGACGTGCTTTGTTCGACGCCCTCGGTTTCCCATTTATAAAGAACCAGAACTAACTCACTATGGCAAAGAAATCCTTAATCGCTAAGGCAAAACGAAAGCCGAAGTTCGCTTCGCGCATTATTCGTCGATGCTGGAAGTGCGGTCGTCCACGTGGATACATGCGAGACTTCGGTCTATGTCGCATTTGTTTCCGTGAGTTAGCCAATAACGGTGAGATCCCTGGTATCACCAAATCAAGCTGGTAATATGCCAACTACAGATCCAATTTCAGATTTGCTCACTCGCATCCGTAACGGACAGATGGCGAGTCTCAAACAAGTTCGTGCTCCGCATTCGAACGTTAAGTTTGCGATCGCCAAAATCATGGAGAAAGAAGGTTACATAACCGATGTCCAGGTTGTAGAGGCAGTAAACTCTAAGTTCAAAGACATTGAAATGACTTTGAAGTACGATGGAAAACGACCAATTATAAGAAAGTTAAAACGCATCTCAACACCAGGCCGACGCATGTATGCTAAGGCTTCGGAACTTCCTCGTGTCTTCTCCGACATTGGTATCGCGATTATCTCGACACCAAACGGATTGATGACAAACAAGGACGCGCGAAAGCGTCGACTTGGCGGAGAGGTTATTTGCGAAATATTCTAGGCCTATGTCACGAATTGGAAAACAAGTTATTGTAATCCCAAGTGGTGTAGAGGTAACTCTAAATGGCAAGCATGTTGCCGTGAAGGGTCCTAAGGGAGCTCTAGAGCTAACCGTACACAAGAACGCAAGTGTATCAGCGGCTGACGGTGAGTCCGGTAAGGAAATCACAGTCGTCATGGATGACCTTGATAGCAAGTTGAACCGCTCACTGTGGGGAACTACGCGATCAAACATTGCGAACATGGTGCAGGGAGTTACAGACGGCTTCTCAAAGCAGCTAGAAGTGAATGGTGTTGGTTACAAGGTTGCGCTTCGAGGAAACATCCTCAACTTGCACCTTGGATACTCACACGAGATCGACTTCGATCTACCGGAAGGAATCAAGGCAGACGTAGAGAAGAATGTGATCACAATCAGTGGTACCGACAAGCAGCTTGTTGGTCATACGGCAGCAGAGATTCGAAAGTTGAGAAAACCTGAGCCGTACAAAGGAAAAGGAATTAAGTATATGGACGAAGTGATTCGTCGAAAGGCTGGTAAGGCCGCTAAGGCAGCATAGGGCTATGGCGCAAATCAAAAAACATTTTTTGCGAGCACGTCGCGCCCACCGTACCCGAGCACGTTTGCACGGGACAGCGGGTCGCCCACGGCTCTCGGTCTTCCGATCGGCTAAGCATTTTACTGCGCAGTTGATCGATGACGATGCGGGAAAAACTCTCGCGTCGGTACATGATAAAGAAATCGAAAAGGGAACGCCTTTGGAGAAAGCTCAGGCACTTGGAAAGCTTATTGCTGACAAGTCAAAGAAGGCAGGTGTTGAGACACTAATATTCGATCGTGGGTCCTACGCTTATCACGGACGCGTAAAAGCGTTTGCTGAAGGAGCACGAGAAGGTGGACTAAAATTCTAGCTTATGGCAGAAACAACAACAACCGAAAAAAAGGACGCAGCGGCACCAGCAAGTGCACCTGCTAAAGCAGCTCCGGCAAAGGCCGAAGCAAAGGTTGAAGGTGGTAAGCCAAGTGGATCAGGAACTGCTGCTCCAAAAAAGCGAGATGATCGAAGAGGTGGAGGTGGAGGTAACCGACGCCGACAGGGTGGAGGAAACCGACGTCGAGAGCGAGAGCCGCGAGAGTTCGAGCAGAAGATCTTGGATCTTGCTCGCGTTACTCGTGTGACTACTGGTGGAAAGCGAATGCGATTCCGAGTAGCTCTTGTTATCGGTGACAAGAAGGGGCGCGTAGGTTTTGGCGTGGCTAAGGGTACCGACGTTCAGTTGGCGATCCAGAAGTCGTTTCACCAGGCTAAGCGTAACTTGATGACCTTGAACCTTGTGGACGGGACTTTCCCTCACCGACAAGAAGGTCAGTTTGGCGCAGCTAATGTGCTAATTATGCCAGCTCCAAAGGGAACCGGACTTAAGTCTGGTGGTGCTATGCGTATGATTCTTGACCTTGCTGGAGTAGATGACGCTGTTACAAAGATTCTTGGTTCCAAGAATAAGGTTAACGTTGCTAAGGCTACGTTTGCTGCTTTGGAAGCTATGGTCATCCCAGAGGGTACACTTACTGATGCTGAGAACAGTGCGAAACTTCGAAAGGAGAAGCGTTCTGCTGATGCTAAGAAAGTTGTAAAAAAGCCTGCGGTTAAGAAAAAGCCCGTAGCTAAGAAGGCGTAGTATGTCTATGAAACTACACACAATATCTTCAAACGACGGATCACGACAGCGAAAGCAGCGTGTTGGACGAGGAATGGCCCGAAAGGGTAAGACGTCCGGACGAGGTTCGAAAGGTCAACGTTCACGATCGGGTGGAAAGAGTGGATTGAAACTTAAGGGAATGAAGCAGACATTGCTCCGAGTACCTAAGTTGCGAGGATTCAAAAGCATGCACGCGAAGGCAGAGGTGGTAAATGTTGGAGATCTTGATAGAGTGAAGGGAGCATTGGTAACACCAAAGCTTTTGAAAGCTGCTGGATTGATCACTGACTCATCAAAGAAAGTGAAAATCCTGTCTAATGGAGAAATCCAGAATTCCGTTGTGGTAAAGGGCTGCAAGGTATCAAAAGTAGCAAGTGAGAAGATTGTCGCAGCAGGTGGAAAAGTAGAATAACCCCACTCCCATGTTTGAGAAAATCAAAAAAATCTGGACAGTAAAACCGTTGAGAAACAGCATCTTGTATGTTCTTCTCATGCTCGCGTTGTTCCGTTTCTTGGCCCACATTCCAGTTCCTGGAATTGATCCAAGTTCGTTGAGAGGTATTTTGGAAGGTAACCAGTTCCTGGGACTTCTGAACATCTTCTCTGGAGGAACGCTTGAAAGCTTCTCTGTGGTGGCCCTTGGAGTTGCACCATACATTACCAGCTCGATTATTTTCCAGCTGTTGACGATGGTGATTCCAAAGCTGAAGCAGATGCAGAAAGAAGGTGGAGAAGAGGGACGACGAAAGTTGAACCAGTTGACACGATGGGTGTCGGTTCCACTTGCGGCAATTCAGGCCTATGGATTCATTGCTCTGATTTCTCAGGGCGGTAGTCACGCAGGAGGCGGATTGCTGCTAACCGGATTCAACCTGTTTATGGCGATGCTCGTCATGACAGCTGGAACGGTGTTCCTTATGTGGATTGGAGAATTGATCACAGAGAAGGGAATTGGAAACGGTTTGTCGATCATGATTCTTGCGGGAATCATCGCGACATACCCTCGGTACTTGCAGCAAAGCATTGTAACGTTTGACGCGAGTCAGACAATGAACATTGTCGTCTTCCTTGTGATGGCGATCGTGACCGTGCTAGTTGTGACGCTGATAAACGAAGCTGTGCGAAACGTACCTGTTAACTACGCTCGGCATCACGCGGGAAACCGTTTGACTGCTGGTGTGAACACTTCGCTGCCTTTGAAGGTTGCGATGGCAGGTGTGATTCCTATCATCTTCGCGATCTCAGTTGTACTGTTCCCAACGATGATAGCTCAGTTCTTCATCCAGGCACGTACGGTGTGGGTTGCAAACCTCGCCGAGCAAGTGATCACTTTGTTCCAGAACGGCTGGTTCTATGGTGCGTCGTACTTCGTTCTCGTGTTTGGATTCACGTACTTCTATACTGGAGTTATTTTCCAGCCAGAAGATATGGCGGAGAACCTACAGAAGCAAGGAGCGTTTATTCCTGGTGTTCGACCAGGTGCGCCAACTGAGAAGTATCTTGCAACGACTATGAACAAGTTGCTCTTAATCGGAGCTACCTTCCTAGCCGTGATCGCAGTCCTTCCAGTAGCGATGCAGCCAATAACTGGATCACAGACCCTGGTGGTCGGTGGTACGTCATTGCTGATTATCGTGGCCGTGATTATCGATATAATCAGGCAAACAGAAGCTCAACTCGTTTCGTACGAGTACGAGCAGTTGTAAATTGAAGACGACCCAGCTCCTCACGAGGGGCGGGGTCGTTTTTGGTTACAGGATTGACGAAAAGGCCTCATGGTGCTACATTTCTTTCGTGGGCACAATGATGTGTCTGGAGTGAAGAAGATGAAGAGGATCTTGCTGGCGGCCATTTTGGGCCTGATGATGACGACTA
>JABIWD010000040.1 GCA_018701105.1 Candidatus Uhrbacteria bacterium
CCAGAGGCTACACGGACCGCGAAGGGTCAGGCACTGGTGAACTTCTTGAATCTTGGGCAAGGAGAGGATGTGACTTCTGTATTGTCTTTGGATGAGATGGATGGCATTAAGTACTTGATGATGGTGACTAAACTTGGAACTATCAAGAAGACTGAGCTCAAGGATCTCGTGAACGTTAGAAGCAACGGTTTGATCGCGATCAAGCTTAAGGGCGGAGACCGACTAGAGTGGGTGAAGCCATCGTCCGGAAAGGATGACGTGATGCTTGTTACCAAGAATGGAATGTCTATCCGCTTCAACGAGAAGCACGTTCGTGCGATGGGTCGCGTAGCGGCAGGTGTGCGGGGGATCAAGATGAAGGGAGATGACACCATTGTTGGAATGGCGGTCGTTAGCTCACCATTGATCACTAAGGGGCGCGCCGAACTGCTCGTGATCATGCAGAATGGTTACGGAAAGCGAACGAGTGTAAAGGAATACAAGGATCAGAATCGAGGAGGATCGGGAGTGAAGACAGCGAATATCACGACCAAAACTGGCCCAATTGTGGGAATGCGCGTGATTAATAACGAGGATCTTGGAGACATTTTGATCATGTCAGAGCAGGGACAGGTAATCCGAACCAAAATGAAGACTGTATCCGTTCTTGGACGAGCTACACAGGGGGTCAGAATCATGAGATTCAAGAAAGACGGTGATTCTGTTGCCTCGATCGCACTATTGTCCGAGAATATAGAGTCCTAATGCTTGACTCTATAGCCCCGTTCTGTTATCTTCAGGTCATTCGTGGCCTCTAAAGAGTCACATTTCACTACCCAATAATTGAATATGTCAGTACCAAAACATCGACAGACCTCGAGTCGTGTAGGGCGACGACGCTCACACCACGCCATTTCAGCAAAACAGCTTGGAGTGTGTGCAGCATGTAAGGCTCCTACACAGCCTCACCACGCTTGTCCAAAGTGTGGAAACTACGCAGGGCGTTCCGTAAAATAAAAAAAATGAGTCGACCGTGTGTCGGCTCCAAAAAAGCTCTTTCCTATGTCTAATCGTCACCTTGCTCGAACGCTCGCGATGCAGTCGCTCTACCAATGGGATTTTCTAGAAAAACCAGCGGACGGAGTAGACAAGATCATTGGTTATATTCGGAACGAATTCGCTCCGGAGTTTGATGATCATGATTACGTTGAGTCGACTGTTCGAGGTGTCATTGAACATTCAAAGGATATCGACGAAAAGCTAAACCACTTTGCGCCGGACTGGCCATTGGATAGCATGACGTTGGTTGATCGTAATATTTTGCGCATCGGCGTTTACGAGCTTTTGTATAACCAGAACATTCCATCGAAGGTTGCAATCAACGAAGCTATCGAGATTGCGAAATCTTTTGGTGGGGAAACGTCTGGAAAGTTCGTGAATGGTGTCCTTGGAGCGATCTTCAAGGATCAGATGTCACAAGGTATAGAGAAAGAAGCGGACAAGGAGAAGCCCGAGGAGGAAGCGAAAGCTGAAACTGCTTAATCGAAAAGGTTGCTTCACTGCCGTTCGCAATGACGCACTAGAAAAAAATTAAAACGAAAAGCTATGCAGAAAGATCTTACCGATCTGATGCAGGCTCTCGGCGTGAAGTTTCAAAATATTGATACGCTACGCCAAGCGCTTGTTCATCGATCTTATTTGAACGAACATCCTAAGTTTGAGTTGGCACATAACGAGAGACTAGAGTTTCTTGGAGACGCCGTGCTCGAGTTAGTGGTGACAGAGAACCTATACGGAAACTACCCAAACCCAGAAGGGGAGCTTACAAACTGGCGTGCGTCGCTAGTGAATGGAGATCGCCTTGCTGATGTTGGACTTACATTGACTCTTGAGGATTACTTGTACTTGAGCCGTGGAGAGAAGAAGGACGTTGGTGGAAAAGCGCGACGATACATTTTGGCAAATGCAATGGAGGCTGTTATCGGAGCGATTTATCTTGACCTTGGTTGGGATGACGCGAAGTCGTTCATTGAGCGACACATACTTTCGTTACTCCCGATGATTTTGGAGTCAAAGGAATACATAGATCCAAAATCACGCTTCCAAGAAGCGTCACAAGAGCACGTTGGCATTACGCCAAGCTACAAAGTGATGGACGAGGAAGGGCCAGACCACGCAAAGGTGTTCACCGTTGCGGTTTACCTAGGCAAAGACAAGATCGCCCAGGGAACAGGGTCAAGTAAGCAGGAGGCACAGATCGACGCTGCGCGTGCGGGAGTCGAGGCGAAAGGTTGGTAAATACAAGCACCCGGGAAACCGGGTGTTTTTGACAAACAAAACGTCCCACGACAGTGGGACGTTTTATAAATACTTGTAACCCAGCTCTCCTAACCTTCTTTGATGCTGTCGCTTGAGCTGCTTATGTCCGGCTCCACTCTTCAGAAATACTTCTCGCGACGTTGCGTCAGCTCGATTTACGTAGCATTCAATAGAGACGATAGAAAGGGGTAGTCGATGTTTGGTACTTCTAACTTCACCAGCACGATGTTGTCGGATACGGTTTCGTACATTATCAGAAAAACCAATGTAAAGTTTATTGTCTGCACAATGTAAGACGTAGACGTAATGCATATCTTTCTATAACGATGCGACGTCTGACGTCGCGTTTAGTTTTTTGGACCCGTCTGACGGGCCTCACCCCTTCGATACGGGTTTAATCTTACTATAATAACAAACATCCATCGACATTAGTCAATGGATGTTTGCGGTTCCTTCGTACGGGGGAAACCCCGTCCGACGGGGTGGTGCGCGCAGAGGGATTCGAACCCCCGACCGTTTGGTTAAGAGCCAACTGCTCTACCAACTGAGCTATGCGCGCATGGTGCAGGATGAGGGATTCGAACCCCCGGCCTTCTGATCCGAAGTCAGACGCTCTATCCAGCTGAGCTAATCCTGCATGTTTGGAACGAGAGAACTATATCAACTTTAGCGTTATTAGTCAATGCAAATAACGGCATATGCTAACAGTCATCGATAATTAGCCATACTTGGAGATTATCAACATGGCAGAGGCGATCTAAGGTATAATGGATCATATAATTAGAACCAAGTTTAGCAATATGGCTACAAGAACTAAGACAAAGACATCCGTGAAGACGAAGGTGGCTATTGCCATCGCCAGCGGAGCCGTGATAGCGGCCGCTGCGGCAGGAGTATATGAGGTAGATAAGAAGAGTTTTGTTAAGGAGGACGTTGCGCGACAGGAGATTGTGCAAGAGGTGCAGGACGCAGATTATTCTCTGAGAGGCCCAGGTGGCGGTTTGTACTACGCGTCAATCTCATTTAGGACGTCTGTTGATGTTCCACCAAAGGCAAACATCATGGTTTTGATGCCAGCAGGTTTGAGCGTAGATAGGTCATCAGTAACGATCGACGGCTCCTTGATAGGTGAATACTTTTTGAGTCAGTACGGAAGAACAGTGGTAATCAACCGTGACGGCAATGGTGAAGTTATCCCAGCAGGGAAGACAATCCAGATGTTGATCGGCAAGATCGCGCTAGTCGATCAAAAAGTGTACGTCGCAGATGCTGATGCAACTGTTGCTATTCAATACACTAAATTAGCAGAACAGCTGCCAGATCTGGGAGTGTCGGACATCTACTTAGAGGGAGATATTGTAACTATCATGCTTGAGAACCAGGGGATCGACGTTGATACAAAAGATTTACGGGTAAGTATTGAGTCAGATGGATCGATCAATAGGAGCTACAGCGTAAGTACTCTCGCTGATCAGCGCTTCTTGAGTGCTAGTGGGTCAAGTAAGCTACAACCTGGTGCAATTCGAGACACTACAACAATCAAAGTTTGTGTAGACGCGAATAGCCAGATTGAAGAGTCGAATGAGGATAACAACTGTTTGAAGCGAAAGCTTGACGTCAAGGAGAAGGCTGCGCAGGATAAGTTGGACCTTCCAGATTCTGTCGTTGGTGCAGATGATTCGACTACGACAGATAGCGGAGTTGCTGCGGACAGCGATTCCACTGAAGGTGGAGTTGATTCTGCGTCAGATGACGAGAAAGTTCCAGAGACAAAGATAGATCATGATAACGATGGAGACGTGTCAACTACGGCACTGCTAGAGATCGTTTCACCAAATGGAGGTGAGATTGTATCAGCAGGTGACACTATTGAGGTTCGGTGGAAGAGTGACCAGTCAAGAGTGAGAGAGGTTATGTTTGCAATCACTGACGGAAAGAAACAGATCGGCTTCTTTGCTAAGAATATTCCAACGATTGAGGACACGCTCTTGTGGACTATTCCGGCAGATTTAAGCGCTTCTAATGCGAGAATTAGAGTCGTAGGATTAGATACCGAGACAAAGCTGACAGTTCAGGACTATTCGGATAAGAGTTTTGCGATTGTGCGAAAGGTCGCTAAGGCAGATTCAGATCTGGAAGATAAGAAAGGTAAGGATGACATTGGAGCGGCTGCCGACAAAGAGGGCAACAAAGACTCAGAAGAAGAGAAAAAGGATGTAGAAGGTAACGAGAATAGTGGAGTTATCGATGGTGATGACACGGAGGGTGTAGTAGAGCCTGGTTCTGAAGCGACTCCTGACGGATCTGACGCGGCGACACCTGAAGCAACAGACACTGTTGGAACTACAGAGACGAGTAGCCGCCGAGGTGGTGGAGGAGGAGGGTCGATACCGGCAAACAATACATCGACTCTTGGATACAACAACTTGATCAAGTTGCGTTGTCCTACAGCTGCAACGTATGACGTTAATCACCCATGTCGCACTGTGTATTACCACAGTCAGCTTGGAACCCGACACGCGTTCCCTAACTCGAAGGTGTTCTTCACATGGTACAGCGGATTCGGTGACGTGAAGATTATCTCTAAGGATACAATGGCGGGAATTTCTCTCGGGCAGAACGTGACTTACCGACCAGGAACTCGAATGGTGAAATTCCTTACATCAGACGTTGTGTACACGGTGAATCGAGGAGGGAACTTACGAGCAGTGGAGACCGAGCGACTCGCTAGTGATCTCTACGGAATCGCGTGGAATACAAAGATAGATGACATTAACGATGCATTTTACACGGACTACTCATTCGGCGCGCCACTGATCACGTCTCAGGACTTCAGTGCGTCGGCTGCAATACAGTCCACACAGTTTATTAGTGACTCACTCTAGGTATATGTCCGAATGGATCATAAAAATATCTGTTCTAGTTGTCGTGATGGTGCTCTTCTACCTAATGTGGCAGAAGCAGCAGAAAGGCGGCGGTAGAGCACCTTCCAAAGGAGGAAGTATTGGTTCGTTCACCTCAGACATGACGGAGGCAGCAGAGAAAGGCGAGTTGGATCCATTTGCTGGACGAGAAGATGAGATTGAACGCGTTATACATATCATTCTACGTC
>JABIWD010000041.1 GCA_018701105.1 Candidatus Uhrbacteria bacterium
GCTGTTAGAAACTCAAATTACGGATTCAAGAGGGCGATACGCGTTCTTGGTGGGTCCTAACGAGTACTACACAACTTACGAGAAGGAAGGTTTCCAAAAAGTTGAGGTGCGACCAATCGATCGCACGGATACAAAGGAGGCATCATACGTCTCCATGAACATCCCATTGAATAAAACCAACAACCAACACAAATAAACTCATATGAGTATTCTAAGCACAATTCAACGCAACTTCTGGCGCTCAGCGTTAGTTTTTGGAGTCATTGCCATCCTGGTAATGGGTTGGATGCTTAGAGTTCCTATGACGAATGCTGCTCTAGACGTACCGCAGGTGCTTACGTACCAGGCGCGTTTGACCGATAGTAACCGCATCACCGTTGATGATGGTAACCTTGCGATGCAGTTCACTTTGTACGATGCATCATCTGGAGGAACGTGTCGGTACATTGCTGGCGGAACTTGTGGCACACCTGCCGCCCTCATAGTTCCAACTGTCGATGGAATATTCAGTGTTTCACTAGGAGCCGGATCCACCAACGCATTCACGGATGAGCTTTTCGATACATATCCTTCACTTTATCTTGAGGTACAAATTGGAGGTGAAACACTTTCGCCGCTGCGACAGATTACCTCTGCAGCATACGCAATGCAGGCTGGAGACTCAGATCTCCTCGACAGCCTTGATTCGGACAACAATGGTTGTACCGCTGGATGTATCGTTGCGGCCGATGCAGATGGAAACGTTGTGATTACTGGGGACCCTCAGAGCTCACTCGCAGCCGAAGCGTCACTCTACATAAACCCTGCAACCCCAGCTTCTGATGAAGCCATATTTGGAGTTGCAAACAACGGTTCTGCGATTTTCAAAATTGATGAAGATGGTGACATCGTTCGAATCGGATCTACAACCATCACAAATACCGTTAACCAAAACACCTTCATGGTGACGAACAACACTGTAACGGACAGTGATCTAATGGTGCTATCCGCCACTTCTCTAACTACAGGAGATGCTTTACAAATTACAACGGGTGCAGGAGACAGTGCGATCAATGTTGCAGTTGGAAATGTGACATTTAACGACAACCTTACTGTTACTGGTCTTACAATGCTTGATGGCTCAAGCTCGACTCCAGACACTGCGGCGGGCGATGGAGATCTGTTCGTTGAAGATGCGTTGGAGATAGACGGTCTCATCGATGGTGATGGCACGGGCGAGAATGATTTCGCCGGTTCGATCACTGCACGCGCTGCATCAGCCGCTACGACAATCGGTGCTGCCGCGATTAATTATGCAATCGGTGCCGATGGAGTCACGTTCACAGGCTCCCCTTCAGCGGAAGAGTTCAATAGTGGAGTTTTAGGACTGATTACGACTACATTGACACCGTCTGTCGGCTCCGTCGAATCAATAGGAGGAAGTTTTGTAGCAATTGATGGATCCTCGGGTAACACAAGTTCGGCAACTGCAAATGACGTTTATGGACAGTACGCATTGGCGAGTTCAGCTTTGGCGTCAACATTAGATGTGACGGCGTCCCTGATAGGGTCTTACGGTTGGTCGCAACCAGGAGGTTCTGGGGATGTCACAACAGCAATTGGAGTTTTGGGGCGAGTTGATCCGGACTCAGCATGTACGGGGGATTGTGATATTGCTACTGCATATGGTGGACGATTTTCTGCCGGAGACGAAGCGGGTGGATCTGCAGACTTTACTAATTTATACGGAGTTTCAGGCGCAGCATCGCGGACAGGGTCAGGAACTGCAACAAACGTGGTTGGAGGAAACTTTACATCAGTTGGTGGTTCTGCCAGCACGTATGGTATCAACCTCACAGCAGACCACACAGAATCGGCTAAATTGACGAACCTTTCTGGTATAACGGGTGCCGTTGAACATTCGGGTGGAAACACTGTGACAACGATGAATGGGATTGATATTGCGATAGATAACACCGGTGGCGGTACAGTCACTAATGGTTTTGGTGCAGACATTACAGCAACAAACAGCTCAGGAACAATTACAACATCCCTCACAGGAACACGATCACGATTAGTGCATAGTTCTGGTGCCCTGACCACGGGGAATGGTGTAGTAGGCAGCTCCACTGTGTCTGGTACAGCAACCGGAACAAATATCTTTGGAGGTGTCTTTACTGCAAACTCAACTAGCTCGGGTGGCGTTACAAGCTTGTACGGAGTTTCTGCAACTGCGGCAAACTCTGCGGGGACTGACACCAACCTGTATGGCGTAAACTCTTCAGCAGGAACAAAAGTTGGAGGGACTACAACCGATGCCTTTGCAGTATACGGAAACGGCGCAAGCCTTGGCACAACAACACGAGCACATGGTGGTTACTTTATCGCTTCTGGTGCATCAACGAACTATGCTATTTATGCAGAAACAGGAGTCGTGCACATTGACGACGTTGCATCTAGCTCAGGATCAATTGGAGTGCCGGATATCGCTACGGCATCTGGTGAACTTTACGTAAACAATGATGCTGAGGTTGACGGAGTATTCCGAGCAGACGGCAACGTTGATCTTGGAGACGCGACTAGCGACACGATTACAGCAACAGGTCGCTTTGACTCAAGTCTAGTGCCATCTGCGGATAACACTAACGCACTTGGAACAGATGCTCTTCGATGGAGTGATCTCTATGTTAACGGTGGCACAATCCACATAGGAGCTACTGGTACAGAGTCGTCTGGTGGATCAGTTGGAAACTCTGGTTCAGATGCATCCATTAGCTACGCATCTGAGACACTTTCATTTGAAACGGACAATGGTTTTGCATTCGATCCTGACGATGACGATTCAGATGAGGTCACGATTGGGGGTGGAGGCAATGGAACTTTGAGCATCGTTGAAACAACGTCAACACAAGGAGCAGGTGGGCTTCAAGGATTCAATCCAGCCATTACAAACACGAGCTCGACAGCTAACTGGACAACAAACATGTATCAGAATTTCACACGTTCAGGATACTCGACTGGATCAGTTACAAACGCAGGTATATACCAAGATTTTGGTAATGCTGCCTCTGCTGGTGATGCCGTAGTAACGAACTTTGGAATTGACTTGGACATGACGGACACTAGTGGAGCAGGTACAACTGTTACAAACTACGGACTGCGCGTGGGGATAGATAACACGGGTGGATCTGGATCATACACAGACTATGCAATATACACCGGAGGTGGGCTTGTTCACATCGACGATGATGGATCACCTGCTACACCAGACATAGCGACTGCGGCTGGTGAACTTTTCGTGAGCAACGATGCCGAGGTTGATGGAGTATTCCGTGCTGATGGTGATGTTGATCTTGGTGATGCAGATACTGATACGATTACAGCGACTGGGCGATTTGATTCTAGTCTAGTTCCATCTGCTGATGACACATACGATCTTGGAATGGATTCTCTGCGATGGAGAGACGCATATATTGGAGCAGAATCCGTACATTTAGGTACGGCTGTTGGTGATGAGTTGATGCTTTCTTACAATACAACAGACAATGGCCTGGAATTCACGGTGGGCGCCGCTGGAACTATCGACTTTGAGATCTCTGAGGAAGGACATGTGGGATTCTCGAATACTGACGCAGCATTGGATAACACACTTACATTCACAGACACATACGACAGCGTTTCAGGCGAAAATCTCTATAGAAACGGAACGTTGTCTACACTGACCTTCTCCAACAACACGACAACTGCCGGGACACATTCATTCTCAGGTTACGAAAGCGTGATCTCGGCATCCAACATTGATGACAACACTACGGTTACTGGTGAGAAAACAACTATCACACTCTCTGGTACTGCGCCGGTAGCGGTTGATGAAGAGATATTGCTCGGTAATGACGTTCGTGCAGATGTGTCCGACGGTACATCCAAATTCTCAAAAGCATACTTGTATTACGGATCTACTACTTATAACGGAGGTTCAACATCTGGTGGGTGGATTGGATCCAATAACAACTTACAAGTAACCGCAGGAACGATTACTGACGCGCGATTGTTCGGCGGATTGATAAAGGCAAACGGAGGTTCGATTACGACTGCGTACGGAGCCAACCTGAAGATAGAAGATGCTGGAGCCGGTTCTATCACCGATGCTGTTGGTTTGAACCTAGAGGTTACCGGTGCCACCGATGACAACTTCGCGTTGTACGTTGGTAAGGGAGCTGTTCATATTGACGGGTCTCTCTTCTCAGCGGGTCCAGCGACTGCTCCAACATTCGGCGACGTAGCCACGAACTCAGATGGAACATTGTTCGTATATGGCGACACTGAGATCTACAACGGTGCGTTGTGTGTGGGTGGTGCTACAACTTGTGCTTCAGCATCTGCATCCACCGCTGGAGAGATTTATGCTGATGGAGCCATTAATGCAACGGACTTTGACCTTGCCGAGATGTTTAATTCTAACGAGTATCTTGTAGCCGGAGATATCATAACGGTAGATGGTGAGGAAAACGAGACTATAAGACGCGCTCAGCCAGGAGATATTATAATGGGTGCTATATCAACGGCTCCTGGACTTGTTCTAGGTTGGGGAGGAGAGAACCAGTATCCAGTAGCTTTGGCGGGGCGAGTTCCTGTAAAGGTATCGGACGAGAATGGATCGATCGCTATTGGAGATCGAGTCACACTTGGAACATCATCAGGTATTGGAATGAAGGCAACGGACGCCGGTGAGATTCTAGGAATCGCAATGCAGCCATCCAACGGTGGTGCAAATGATGCAATCGTAATCTTTATTCAGCCTCAGTATTGGAACGGTGATCCTGAAGAGGAGGTTTCCGTGACGGAGCAAGTTCCATCATCCGTGATACAGACAAACAATGTTTTGGCGGTATCGGACAACGTGATCTCAAACATTGCGAGTTTGCAGGGCATGAACTGGAGTGTCGACGCCGAGGGCGTGTTCACAACAGAGGCTACGTATGATTTGAAGACAAAGGGCCACCAGAACAAGGACGTGATTACTCATGCTGTTACTGGACTTGAAAACTACATAACAATGGCAGGCACAACGGTGCTTGATGGAAAGAGCGCGAAGATCGAGTTCGAGAAGATCGATCCAGAGTTCAACGACGTGATCGAAGCCGGCACGATGATATTTGTTAACGCTACGATGAGTAATGGTAGTGGAAACGTATACGTAACGGACAAGACCATGAACGGATTCACGTTACATCGTGAAAGCGGTACGGGAACGGAGATCGACTGGGTAGTGACCGCGTTCAGAAAGGGATTCGCACCTGAGGAAGATGAGGAGGTTGTAGAGGAGGAAGAGGAGATCGTCGACGAAGTTGTCGATGAGCCAATCGAGGAGCCTCCGGTAGAGGAACCTGTCAATGAGCCGATCGAGGACGAGCCTGTAGACGAGACTCCTGTCGAGGATGAGGAGCCCGTTGAGGAGCCTGTCGTCGACGAGGTAGTCGAGGAGACTCCAGCAGAGGAGCCAGCCGAAGAACCTGTCGATGAGCCTGTTGTCGAAGAGGTGATCGATCAGGATCTCTTAGATGCTGAAGTTGACTTAATCGAAGAGGTTGCTTCACCGTCAGAGGAAGACCCGGTTCGCAATGACGAGCCGGAAGTGGAGGTGGTAGAATAAGAAAGCAAAGAGACGCGTGCGCGTCTCTTTTTCTTTGTGATATAATTTCTGCATATATGAAAAAAACGCACACCCACATTATCAACTTGTTTAAAAAGGTAACGGGTGGAGCATCGCACGTGGCACTCATGCAGTGGTCGCTTGTTGCGCTTCTCATCTTACTTCCATTGTTGATCCTTCCTTCCTTTGGGGATATCTACGGACCAATCAAACAGGCTGCCTTAGTAATCTTGACTACACTGGCTTTTCTCGGCTGGACTCTTGGCGTGTATCGAGATCAGGCTTGGCAGCGACGTAAGGGATGGTTGATTTGGACACCAGCTCTTGTACTGGTAGGTGTGATTGTATCGGCTGCACTTTCAACTTCTGGATACGCAGCGTGGATCGGTGCTGGAGGACAAGGTTTCACGGCTGTCGTTCCGTTTTTTGCGATGGTGTTGCTATACGTGATGGTGATGCATCTTGGAACCGACAAGAAGGCCTTGCGGTATTTTACTTCCGCGGCGATGCTCGGCGTCTTGCTGATGCTGATTTATGGTTTGCTTGAGTTCTTTGGGCTCTCCTTACTTACGGGTGAAGTTGGATTTCCTGGATTCAGTCTTGGAGGAACCTTTGAGTCTATGGGACTTCTGGGCGTGATCATGTCGCTGTTCGCAGCGGGAATCTGGATCGTCGCTGACAGGTCAAAGGCAGATACTTGGATGCCCACTCGTACTTGGACGATTGCATTTGGAGTTTTGGGTGGGCTGATTACAGTCCTTACTCTGTTCTTCATGATCGTTGGTGATCGATGGCCAATGGAAATTGTTATGTTGGTGGGAAGTGGCTTGATCGTCGCTCTTGGACTACACGATCCCAAGAAATTCGCAGCCCCAAGGAGGATGCTATACCCAATGTTCTTGTTTGCAACCTCGTTGCTACTATTGATGTTCAACCCGTCGGTCTCAACGTCGATCCCAGTTGAGATTGCGCCAAACTATGAGGCGAGTTGGGAGATCGGAGTTGCTACTATGAATGCGGATGGCTTGTTTGGATCCGGTCCAGGTACTTGGATGTATGACTTTACACGATTCAAGCCCGAGGTATTCAATCAGGGTCAGTTCTGGCAGGCGAACTTTGACCACGGAAATGCCCATATACTAACATTGTTTAGTACTTGGGGAATTGTGCCTACTGCTCTACTGCTTATATTCTCTTTGTGGGTGATCGTTAAGGCGATCGATGCTTTGATGTTGAAACGCGCACGTGAAAACTGGCAAACGATTGCAGTGCTGTTTGCAGTTTGGATGGCCTTCTTGGTTTCTCGTTTTGTATATTCCTCCGATATCGTGCTTGATACATTCTTCTGGTTATTGACGGGAATCTTCGTCGCGCATATTGCACCGCAGATGAAAGCGATCTCGTTCAAGACACATGGTCGTGCTTCGCTCCTCACATCGATGTCGATTGTAGTAGCCGGAATCATCTTTATCATGAGTTCGGTCGTATCAATACAGTGGTTGTCCGGAGAGGCACTCATCGCAAAGGCTGCGGATGCGCAGCGAGCGGGTAGTGCAGCGGATGAGATTGTGAATTTGGTAGGAAACGCCACGCGATTGAATGTATGGAACGCGGGATACGCCCGTTCACTTGCCGTCGCACATCTTCAACGCGTAGATATGCTCGCTAGCGACGTGGAAGCAAATGCAGAAGCGATTGTGCAAGGCTCAGACTTCGCCGTGATCATGGCGCAGCGTGCAATACAGCTCGAACCACTTGATGTTCGGGGCTACCACACACTTGGATCGATCTACGAAAGCCTTTCAACAGTAATTGGAGGGTCAGAGGTACTAGCGTTGGATCAATTCCGGATTGCCGTAGAGTTGGATCCGAATAATCCTCTGCGACACGTGAGATTGTCACGCGCATTGGTAGCGGTATCAGATAACGCACTCGCTCGAATGGAAGAGGGTGATGAGCGGGACCAAACAGTCACGAGGCTACTGGAAGAGGCGGAGGCGTCCATCGATGAAGCCGCTAGATTGAAGCCAAACTACGCTCCGGCGTTTTACACTAGGTCACTAATACTGGAGCGACAGGGGAGACTCGAAGAAGCGATGAGTCAGCTCGTACCTCTGATCGAGCTTGCGCCGCAAGATCCTGTGTTACGGTTCGAGCTTGGAGTCCTCTTATTGCGAGCAGGTAATAAGGACGTAGCTCTTCAGAGTTTCCAAGCGGCTACGACTCTTGATCCCACATACGCAAACGCGAAATGGTACATGGTAGCGTTGTATGAGGAAGCGGGGGAGCTGAACTCGGCAATTAGAGAGCTCGAGGATCTCAACATCCTTAATCCTGAGGACACGATAGTCCTAGATAAACTAACATTGCTCAAACAAGGCCTCGCATCCCAGCAATCCGCAGCAGATGTGGCGCCGCTGGAAGGCGTTGACCCACCAAATCAATAAAAAAATCGCCCCCGGACTAGTCGTCCGGGGGTTCTTGTTTAGAGCCGCTTCACGCGACTGTCGTACTGGGCGCGCGTCATGCCGAATTCGAGGCCGAGAGCCTCTAGAAATGGCTGCACTGTCCTGTGCCGCTTCTCGTTCCACCACGAGTAGTACGCGCGCATGTCCGAAGGGTGCTCTGTGAGCAAGGTCCTCAGTGTCATGTGCGAGCTCGCAAAGGCTAGGAGCCATCGTCGCTCTCCGCACCACACGCGTGCTTCCTGGATGAATGCCACGATTCTGTCGAGCTCGTGCTCGGTAGCAATCCGGCGAAGGATCGCGTCTCGGTCCATCGTCAGTTCGTAGAGATGATCCACCGGACTCATCGGCTCCGTACTCTCGTCTTGCTCCCGTGTACTCACCCACGCCTGCCACTCAACCTCGCATGTTGGTGGGTCCGCTGGCAACCAGACTATTGGCTTTCCCCACTTTCTAGGCCTGTCCTCACGCTCTGCGTCAACAAGTCGCAGTGCTCCACGACTGCCAGGTCTGCCCTCCGCTGCACTCATCCCGTACTTCCTCCTGTGTAGAGCACCATAAAACCATGAATCTGAACCTCCGTCAATTGACTGATTGGCTAATTCTGCTATACTCCGGCCATGTTAAAAGTAGGAATCGTCGGTCTACCCAATGTTGGAAAATCAACGCTGTTCTCAACGTTGACCAAAAAGCAGGTAGATTGCGCCAACTTTCCATTCTGTACAATCGAACCTAACGTTGGCGTAGTTGAGGTACCCGATCCACGATTGCATCGACTTGCAGAGATGGAGAGCTCAGAAAAGACTATTCCAGCAGCCATTGAGTTCGTCGATATCGCCGGTCTCGTTAAAGGCGCATCGAAAGGAGAGGGTCTTGGAAACAAGTTTTTGGGAAATATTCGAGAGACAGACATGATCTGTCACGTTGTACGTTCCTTTGTGGATCCAAACGTGGTTCATGTAGATGGAGACGTTGATCCTGTCCGTGATGTTGAGACTATTGATTTCGAACTCGCACTTAAGGACCTCGACACCGTTGAAAAACGACTAGCCAATGTCGTGAACAGCATGAAGAGCGGGAAGTCTAAGGATCTAGAGATCGAGCACGGTGCTTTGGTGAAGATTCAGGCGGTACTCGAGCAGGGAAAACTTGCGAATGGCGTTGAACTTACCGAAGACGAGGTTGTATTTGTAAAACCGCTATACCTTCTTACAATGAAGAAGGTGCTTTACGTTGTAAACGTGAGCGAGGAGGATGCTGCGAACACAGAGTGGGTATCGCCGCTTGGTCCAGATCGTATTGCGATTCCGATTTCAATTAAGATTGAGTCTGAGATCGTATCGTTGCCAGAGGATGAGCAGAAAGAGTACTTGGAGGCACTTGGCCTTGAACTCACCGGACTGGATCGCGTGATTCGACATTGTTTCAAGGCATTGGATTTGATTACGTACCTTACAGTTGGTCCAAAAGAAGCTCGCGCATGGCAGATCACGCAGGGAATGACAGCGCCTCAGGCCGCTGGAGTTATTCATACTGATTTTGAGACGTCATTTATCCGTGCAGAGGTTACACCTTTCGAGGTTTACTCAGAGTTGGGGTCAGTTGGAGCTCGAGAGGCGGGGAAGACTCGTATTGAAGGTAAGAGCTATGTGATGCAGGATGGAGACGTGGTATATTTCCGTACAGGAGACTAGTATGCAAGCATTTTTTATATTAGGAAATAATCGAGACTTGGCTCGAACTGAACTCACCAGTGTAATCGGTGAGGTAAAACCCGTTGTAGATGCGGACGATGTTTTGATTGTCGACGATATCAGCGGAAACTTGGGTTCTTTGCACTCGACATTGGGAGGAACGATCAAGACGGGTATCATCTACGCTTCGGTGAAGTCACAAGAAGAGCTCGTAGACGCGGTCGCAGGACTTGCGCCGACTCTTAGGAGCATGGAAGGGAAGTTCAAGTTCGGTGTTTCGGTATATTCTGGTGGGCATCGCGGGAAGCTTACGGCATTGCGATCACAATCAGAGAAGATCGGTATTCGAATCAAGCAAAAGCTCAAAGAAGGTGATCAGTCAGTGCGACTCGTGACATCAAAGATCCCAGTGTTAAGCTCGGTTATCGTGACCAAGCAAAAGTTGCTCGAGAAGGGTGTTGAGTTCTGCATATTTCCAATGGCAGACCAGATATTGATTGGTGTTACAGAGTCAGTGCAAGATTTTGAGGAGTGGGGAGAGCGCGACTTTGAGCGACCAAAGCGAGATGCAAAGCGCGGGATGCTTCCACCGAAACTCGCACGCATGATGGTGAATATTGCAGCGGGTGATCCTACAAAGGACACGTTGCTTGATCCGTTTTGCGGAGTTGGGACGGTGCTCACGGAGGCGATGGCACTTGGTTACCGGAATCTGATAGGATCTGATATCGATGAGATCGCGGTAGACGCAACGAGGGCGAACGTTCGATGGGAAAAGAATCGAACGGATAACGACATTGAGCCGCAGATGATCACAGCAAAGGCTCAGGAGCTCGCAACTTTCTTGGCGCCACACTCAGTGGACCGGATAGTAGCGGAGTTACACCTTGGAAAACCGCGAACAGGAGACGAAGGACGTCCCGAGCTCGAGAAAAGACTCGACGACCTGCTCGTGATGTACACAGAATCATTCCGAGCATTCGCAGGGATCGTTTCCGAGAATGCACGAGTCGTAATTGCAGTTCCGGCATACGTTTCAGACGGTTCAGTTATCCCAGTACAGATCGTGGAGAGGGCAAAGATGTTCGGTTTCGAACTCGTACCGTTCACAGACGTAGAGACGACATCGTTCGGAGCATTACGCTACGGTCGACAAGGTCAGATGGTGTTGCGAGACATTTACAGATTCAAGAAAGTATAAACACACGAGCACGCTCGTGTGTTTTTGTCTAAAAAAAACGCGCCCTCGTCAGAGACGGGGCGTTCAGTCAGTGTGCTCTTACTCGGGGTGTACGAGGCGGTCGCGAAGAAACTCGACCGCAAGCGCACTCTTTACGTCATCGCTGTGTGGGTGCTCGTTCATCACCACGAGCGCTCTGGTCAGTGCGTGACCCAGAACGACCCTCTCCTTGTAGGAGCTGAACGTGAGAACCTGCAGCAGCACATCGTGCTCGTTGTTCAGATCCACTACGAAGCCAGATGCCTGCAGTGCGCCGGCTAGTGTCAGGATTTGCCCAATGTTGGACATACAGATCGCGACACGCACAATGGCTTTGAACCCACCACGCGTTGATGTTGCGTCGCGAAGTCTGTCGAGACAGTCTTCCTCGAGTTCACTGCCGGTCTTCGTGTGGTCGATGTAGATCGTTACCAGGATCCTGCCGATGTACTTGCCCGTTCCATCCTCGATCTTGGTATCCGTGCCACCAGTTCTCACAGTCACGATGATCATTTTGTCGCCCATATGCCCTCCCGGGGTCCGTTGTTGGGACGTGTAACGTATAGGAATTGGGGACGGGTGTCAATTATCCGCGCAAAAGAAAGCACCCCGCGAGACGGGGCACTGACGTAGTTGAAGGTTGTCTGTTCCGCTACTCCACGTGGAGGACGCGGTCGCGGAGGTCGGCGTTCACCGCAACACGGCGTCGGTGTCCCGTGAAGGTTGAGTCCGGGTGGTCCCTGTAGTCAGACTCGAACTGCACGAGGTCCTGTTCGTCCAGTTCCGTGCCCCGCTTGAGGGCTTCATGGACCTCCTCGCGCGTCGTGTCGGGATCGAGCGCCACCATCTGGGGCAGTGGCTTCA
>JABIWD010000017.1 GCA_018701105.1 Candidatus Uhrbacteria bacterium
ATGGTGGTCTGCAAACAGGCGACCAGTCGAGTCCTGATGAGGTTCAGGTTATGACGCTGCATGGCGCAAAGGGACTCGAATACCGTTTCGTGTTCATAGTAAACCTAGTCGATCGAAGATTCCCAGCCCAAAGACGATCGCAACCAATCCCGCTACCAGATGGTCTCAAAAGAAACGTGCAGGAAGACGGCGATCCACATCTCGAGGAAGAACGAAGGTTGATGTACGTGGGGATGACGAGAGCGAAGGAGAGGTTATATCTCACGTCTGGATCGGACTATGGTGGGAAACGCGAGAAAAAGCTTTCTCGATTCTTGACTGAGCTCGGGCACGAGAAACCCGAGAAACCTCATTCGACTAATACACATTTCCTTGAGGAAGAGATCGGCGACAGAGTGCTCACATCAGGGTCGCAGCTTCCGATACCAACGAGTTTCTCATTCACGCAACTTACAGCTTACGGACACTGTCCATTGCAATACAAGTTTGCGCATCTCTTAAAGATTCCAGTTTTTGGAAACCATGCGATGAGTTTCGGAAAGACGATGCACAATACACTGCAGACCTTCTTTGAAAAGATAGTAGCCGAAAGAAAGGGTGAGGCTACTTTGTGCATGAGCAAGGATGATCTGATGCAACTCTACGACGACAATTGGATCGATGAGTGGTACGAGGACGACAAGTTGCGCGACACTTATCGTGAGGAGGGTAGGGCGAGCCTTTCTCGTTACTACGACGAGCTTCAGGTTGAGATGCCGCAACCGTTATTCTTGGAGCGCGGGTTCACACTTAAGATCAGTGATATTACAATTCGCGGACGGATAGACCGAATCGACGAGATTGAGGGCGGTGTTGAGATTATCGACTACAAGACAGGATCGCCTAAGGACGCGAACAAATTGAGTGCCACGGACAAGATGCAGCTCTTGCTTTACCAACTTGCTGCTCGAGAGATCTTTGGACTTGAGCCCAAGAAGCTCACATTCCACTACCTCAAAGATAATAGCCGCATATCGTTCCTTGGTTCAGACGAAGAGCTTGAATCGCTACGTGATACAATAACGGAAACTATAGAAGGAATACGTGGAAGACGCTTTGAGCCAACTCCTGGTTTCATGTGTCGTTTCTGCGACTTTAGAGACATTTGTCCATTTCGTGCCGCATCGTAAATATGAAATCTGAAAACAAACTCGGCGACCTACTTGGTGCTGCAATTGGACGAGCCGGCATTATGCGCCAGGTTGGTGCAGCGGTTGTTGTTCAGGCTGGAAATGATTCGTTGGTTGAATTGTTTGATGAAGGGGTTCTGGAGTTTGCGCAGTGTCGGTCGTTTGATGAAGGACGACTTTCAATCGCATGCGTTCACGCTGCACTTGCGCAAGAGATTCAGATGCAAAGCAAAGAGTTGATCGAGTTGATCACAGGTCGCGTACCTGGCGCTGAGATAGATGAGGTTTATGTAATGCATCGCTCGTCTGCACATAGAGGAGCGAATTGGCACAAAGATCCATATGCCACTTCGTAATACAATGATACTAATTTTGATCAGTACGCTAATCAGTTGGTTTGGTGTCGGGGCATTTGTGTTGCTCATTCAGCCGACCGATCTACCGTTATGGATGTTGCTCATATTTTATACAGCAATATTTCTAGCTTCGCTGGGGTCGTTTACATTGGTTGGAACATTCATTCGCGTGTATATCTTCAAAGCAGAGGTAGCTGTGCGGCAATTTACTAGATCGATCCGACAAGGGGTGTTTTTCAGCATATTGGTAGCCTCATCGCTATTTCTTTCACACGTTGGCCTACTGAGCACATGGAGTTTGGTCCTACTTATACTAGGATTAGCTTGTATCGAGCTATTCTTCCTCACATCACGGTCTCGGGCTACATAGTTGTACAATCTCGTCTATTGAGTATAATCCATATATAAGGGTAAGGGGGAGCCCCTCTTTTTTGTCTCTACATGCTAAAGCAATTGCTCGGAAAATTCTCAAAAGATCTTGGAATAGACTTAGGAACGTCTAATACGCTTGTGTTTTCACAAGAAAAAGGACTCGTTATCAATGAGCCTTCAGTTGTTGCCGTGAACACACGAACTGGTCAGATATTGGCTGTTGGACGTGACGCACGCAACATGATCGATAAGACGCCGCCTCATATTCTGACTACACGACCTCTTGTGAAGGCCGTGATTTCAGACTTCGAGGTTACAGAAAAACTTTTGAAGCACTTCATCGATGCCGTCCATCACGAAACATTCACTTTGATGCCGCGACCGCGAGTAGTTATTGGTGTTCCTTTGGAAATTACAGAGGTTGAGCGCAAGGCGGTTGAGGACGCTGTGTTGTCCGCGGGTGCTCGAGAAGTGTTTCTTGTTGAAAAGGCGATGGCTGCAGCGATTGGAGCTCGTTTGCCAGTGATGGAGTCAGTGGGAAGCATGATCGTTGACCTTGGTGGGGGAACAACTGAAATCGCAGCGGTGTCTCTTGGAGGAGTCGTTACTTGGAAAGCGCTACACGTTGCTGGCGAAGAATTGAACAAGAACATTGTTCAATACGCTAGAGACACATTCAACCTACTGATCGGTGACAAAGTTGCGGAAGACATCAAAATGAAGATTGGTTCGGCGATCACGTTGAACGAGCCGCTTGTCATGCCTATGCGTGGACGGGACCTGATCTCAGGTCTTCCAAGGGAGATCATCGCGAACGATACGCAAATTAGAGAAGCAATGCATCGATCGATCAAATTCATCATCGACAACATCAAACAAACGCTAGAGATGACTCCTCCCGAGCTCGTAGCAGATATCTATGAGCGTGGCATTGTGCTGACCGGTGGGGGCGCCCTGCTTAATGGGCTCGCAGAAGCGATCGCGAAGGAGATTGCGATCCCTGTTAGAATCGCCGATGATCCCATGGCGTGTGTTGCTCGAGGTGCAGGAGCCTTGCTTGATAAGCCCGAGTTATTGCGTGGATTGGCATTGCCATCTGCAACCGATGGAAGACAACCATTTATTTAAACTCTATGCGCCAGATGCAAACGCAGTGGGCGATTCGCTTCCTGCTAATACTATCTGTTGGACTTGTTATAGCGGTGCTGACAAGAACAAACATCGTCCGTGGTTTTGGTGGGCGATTTTTTGGATGGCTTGAAAGACCTTTCACAGTCATCGGTACAGACTCGAGCGAACTGGGTGAGGTCTTTTTTGCATCAAGAGAGGAATTAATCAATGAACTGAAAGATCGAGAAGAGCAGGTTTTACATTTGGCTCTCGCAGCATCAGAATGGGAGGACGCCGAGAGAAGTCTTGAGCAAGCTGAGCAGTTGCTGGGATATTCGCAGAACTCAGAGTCTGATGTTGTAGCGGCAAAGGTACTTGTACGAACGCGCAGTTTTCAAAATGAGGAGCTGTTGATTGATCAAGGAGCGCTTCAGGGAATCTCCGTGTTTGATCCTGTAGTTACTGGCGATGGAATTTTCCTAGGAGTAGTGGAAGATGTTTATCCAAAAACCGCACGCATTGCGTTGGTTACAAATGCAGAGTCCGTTGTGGGTGCATCACTGTTAGATCAACCAGGTACGACGGGGATTGTGAGCGGTGGTCATGGCTCTCTAGTTCAATTCGGGTTCGTTCCCCGAGATACGTCTGTAGCGGTGAATGATCTTGTTACGACATCTGGGATCGATCCCGGTATTCCACACGGACTTGTTATTGGTCTCGTGAATAGCATTGAAGAGGACGAGAACGCGCCATTTCTGCATTTGTTCGTCGAGCCGTTGGCAGACCTTCAACACGTACGGATGGTGGGCGTGATAAAGAGCCCCGCAATATGATGAGCTATCTTTTTCATGGAACGAGTTTCTTGCTGGTGATGCTGTTTGAGTTTGGTTTCTTGGGAGCCATGATCCATCCGTTCGATCTTATCCCACTTGGAATCTGTATCGGTATATATCACATCTTTCACCTACGCCCTTATCTTGGAGGAGCGTGGCTTCTGGGTTTTGGAGTGGTGCAGGATCTTCACACGGTGTCGGCGTCAGGTGATATCGTGCTTGCTGTGATTTTCGCTTGGGTACTCATGTACGTTGTCGAACAACACATCACACATATTTCACTATACGCAGCTATCGGTACCGCGAGCGCAGTTGTTTTCTTGTGGTCCGCGCTTCGTGCCATAGTTGTATCGCTATTCTCGTCGCCGGTGCCTTTTGACTTATGGCTTCGGGAAAGCATCATTGCTGCAATAGTTGCCGCGATAACTATGTGGGCACTTATGATATTCCTGCCAAGGTTTAGACTCCTTCTTTCACAATACGTTAGGGTGCGGGTATGAAATCAGAGTCTCCATTCCAAATACAACCGATGGATGCCTTGGGTGATATCAAAACCCCGATGGAAGATTTTGATTTTGAGGACGCCATAGGCGACAAGGCCCGCGACCTACGTAAAGCCTCATTTCTGGGTTCATCGATTACGGCCAAACGAATGCGCATCGGTGGCATAGCGGCACTCTCGATTCTTGGACTTTTCATTGGTCGCTCTGCATACCTTCAAGTTGCCAACGGTGCATATTATTTCAATTTGGCGGAAGGCAATCGAATTCATGACGAGCGCATCGTTGCTGATCGTGGGCTGATTATGGACAGGAGTGGGGAAGTGCTGGTTCGCAATGTCCCTGCCTTCGCGTTGTGGGTTGAGAAAAAAAGGCTCGAGGAGGACGATTTGTATCTTGACCTGGTTCGTTCCGTTTCCGGGCTGCTGATGATCACAGAGAACGAGGCTCACGATCTACTGATTCAGATTAACGACGGGAAACCAGAGATGATGATCTCGCCTGACATTGAATATGACTCTGCGATGAAGGTTCTAGCGTCACAGGAATTGTACGATGGAATACGTGTAGTTGCTGGAAACCGTAGACTGTTCGATGTTGGGGAAACAAAGACGCTATCGTCGATGCTCGGTTACGTTGGCATAATCAATGAACTCGAGTACAAGTCTAAAAAGGAACAAGGATATTCGCAACGTGACATCATCGGCAAGGCAGGCATCGAACGGACGTATGAAGACCTGTTGCGTGGGTATCCGGGGGAACGTTCGGTGGAGGTTGATGCTATTGGAAGAGAACAGTCCATTCTCGAGCAGCGTGATGCTGTTGAGGGCTCGAACCTAACCTTGCACATTGACTCGGACCTTCAAGCATTCATAGAGAGACGACTCGATGTGATCCTGACAAAACTTGGAATACATAACGCTTCTGTTGTTGTAATGGATCCAAGAGATGGCGGAGTTAGGGCTCTAGTGTCGTATCCCGGCTTTGACTCAAACATATTTAGCGGTGTGATTGACTCTGAGGCTTATCAAGAATTGATAGACGACCCTGGCTCACCACTATTCACACGCGCGGTTTCTGGTCAATTTCCATCCGGTTCAACATTTAAACCTATTGTTGCCGCTGCGGCTTATGACGAGGGTGTGATTGATGAGCACACTAGTGTCGTGAGTACTGGCGGTATCAGAATCGGTCAGTTCTATTTCCCTGATTGGAAGGCGGGCGGCCACGGAGTCACGGATGTTCGTAAAGCGATAGCGGAATCGGTGAACACGTTCTTTTATATGATCGGTGGTGGATATAGAGAGTTTGATGGGCTCGGGCTAGAAGCGATGATGAACTCGGCGAAGCGCTTCGGTCTAGGTCAGGCATTGGGTATCGACCTTCCTGGCGAGGCTTCCGGCTTTCTTCCGTCGGTGGAATGGAAGAATCGCGTAAAAAACGAACCGTGGTATATTGGAGATACGTATCATGCAGCGATCGGGCAGGGGGATATCCTCGTGACCCCATTACAAGTTGCGGCCTTTACAGCAGCATTCGCAAATGGTGGAAAAGTATTCAAGCCCCAGATAGTTGATGGGTATGAGTCTCAAGGGAAGTACCACGATATATCATCTGTCGTGATAAACGATCAGGTGGCCTCGGACGCGGCAATTGATATTGTTAGACGGGGGTTGAGGGACGCTGTCACAAGTGGGTCGGCAAGACGACTCGGTGGGCTGCCTATAAGTTCAGCTGGGAAAACGGGGACCGCACAGTGGCATTCGGTGAAAGACAACCACGCCTGGTTTACAGGTTTCGCGCCTTACGAGCAGCCGGAGATCGTGGTTACAGTTCTTATTCAAGAAGGTGGGGAAGGTTCGGCTGTTGCTGTTCCGCTCACATATGATATCTTTGATTGGTGGTTCACCAATCATGTCGATGATTAAACAAATATTATGTCAGATGCAGATTACATGAGTCAGGAGAAGTTCGAGGAGCTTACTGAAGAATTGCAACACAGGAAAACTGTGACGCGTAAGGAGGTTGCAGGTCAGCTTGAGTACGCTAAGTCTCTTGGTGACTTGTCAGAGAATTTTGAATATCACGATGCGAAAGATCGTCAGGCCGCAAACGAAAAGCGAGTTCTAGAGCTTGATGCGCTTCTTAAGAACGCGATCATTGTAGAGAAGCAGGAAGGTGGTGAAGCTATCAATATTGGCGCTACGTTCACTGCAACAAAGGGAGGTGCCGAGATGACATTTCAAGTTGTTGGAAGTAACGAGGCGGATCCGATTGAGGGCCGAATCAGTAATGAGTCTCCAATGGGAAAAGCATTTCTTGGAGCAAAAGTGGGGGATGCGGTGACCGTTGAAACGCCTTCTGGGGCGGTTCAATACTCGGTTACTTCTATCATGTAGTTATCCCTTGACGGATTAGGTGATTTTTTGTATTCTAGGCCCATATTTGAGCTATGATAGAAGAAGAAAAAGAACGACGAGCGCGGCTCGCACATTTACAGGAATCCGGCATGGATCCGTATCCAGCAAGGGTAGAGCGTACACATACGCTCGCTGAATTTTTGTCGCAATTTTCTGTTTTAGAAAAAGAAAAAGTAAGCGTACATGTTGTAGGCAGGGTAAGAGCTGTCCGCAAACACGGCGCTCTTTCTTTTATAAAAATGGAAGACGAGTCAGGTCAGGCACAAGCAATGGTAAAGCAGGACGAGATTGGTGCCGAGGCGTACGAGTTCATGACGAACACACTTGATGTCGGCGACTTTGTGTCGATCGGCGGTACAACGATCGTAACCAGAACTGGTGAGTCATCAGTGTTAGCCTCAGAAGTGAAGATCATTTCAAAAGCGCTATTACCTCTACCAGAAAAATGGCACGGCTTGAGTGACGTTGAAACGAGGTTCCGTCATAGAGAGATCGACCTCATCGTAAACGAGTCAGTAAGAAATGTGTTCAGGTCTCGAGCTGCAATAGTTACAGCGATACGAAAGTATTTTGACGAGAGAGGTTTCCTGGAAGTGGACACGCCTATCTTGCAACACGTTGCAGCGGGTGCAAGTGCGAAACCGTTTGCAACTCACCACAATGCGCTTGATCAGGAGATGTACATGCGTATTGCACCGGAGCTTTACTTGAAGCGTTTGGTGATCGGAGGATTTGAACGCGTTTATGAGATCGCAAGATGTTTCCGAAACGAAGGAATCGATCATTCTCACAATCCTGAGTTTTCTCAGGTTGAAGCCTACATCGCATATACAGATTACGAAGAGCTGATGCGGATGATGGAAGACATGGTGCGTGAGCTTATCCGTGCGATCGGGAAGAATCCTGCAAATGTAGTTTACGATGGGAACGAGTTGGACTTTCAAAAACCGTTTGTAAGGATCACCTACAGAGACTTGATTCACGGCGAGATTGGACTCGATGTAGACAACCTCACGGATCTAAGCACTGCGCGTACAGCAGCGAAAGAGCGCGGTGTCGAAGTCGGTGACACAGACTCACTCACGACAGTGATCGATAACATTTTCAAGAAGTTGGTAAGACCTTCGATCGTACAGCCTACGTTCGTCACTGATTACCCTGCATCAATGACGCCTCTTGCAAAACGCAAAGAGGGGAACCCGGAGCGCGTAGAGATGTTCCAGTTCATTGTGGGTGGCGGCTTCGAAGTAATGAAGGCCTTCACCGAGTTGAACGACCCAGTTGATCAACAGCTGCGAATGGAAGAACAGGAGGCGGCGCATGTTGCAGGAGATGATGAGGCACAGCGTCAGGATAATGACTTCCTGTTCGCAATGAAGCATGGTATGCCTCCAATGGCCGGAGTGGGGATGGGAATCGAGAGGATCACGCAGGTACTGACAGATTCTCATAACATAAAAGAGGTTATCCTCTTTCCGACACTGAGAAACATAGAAACAGATGAGGGGGAAGGTTCGAAGAGTAAATAGGACACTTCTAATAATAAAAAACAAAAGCTATGAAGCGAGTCATGGTATTTGGAACATTTGATGGTGTACACGACGGACACCGACACCTCTTTACAGAAGCGGTAGGACGAGGAGATGAAGTATTTGTTGTTGTTGCACGGGATGAACACGTATTGGAACTTAAAGGTCATCTACCAAATAACTTGATCGAGTCTCGTATGGATGCACTTGCATGCGAGTCCGATGTTACAAAAGTAATACTTGGTGACGAAGAGTTGGGATCGTACGAAGTTATCATCGAGCACGAGCCTTCAGTAATCCTGTTAGGTTACGACCAGGATGAGCTAAGAGCCGATCTACGCACTTGGTTAAAGGATCAGCACCTAACGAGCATAGCTCTCGAGAACGGTTCTGCTCACATGCCCGAGATTTTTAAATCGTCATTTTTAGCACAATCGGAAGAGGAGATGAGCATTTTATGATCGACATAAAGTACATTCGAAAAAACCCAGATCGGGTCAAACTGAATAACAAAAAGCGTTTCAAGGACATTGATGTCGATGAAACGCTAGTTTTGGCTGACAAGCAGTCGGTGCTGATGCAAGAGGTAGAGTCGATTCGAGCAGATGCAAATGCGATTGCCGCTAAGATTCCTGGAGCTTCTGAGTCTGACCGAGCAGGTTTGATTAGTGAAGGTAAGGAGTTGAAAGCACGATCTAAGGAGAAGGAGGATGAATTGGCGTCTGTTGGAAGAGAGCTGACAGAGTTGCTCACATCATTTCCAAACATATTAAAAGAGGATGTACCTGAGGGTGCGGACGAGGCATCAAACATTGTCGAGAGGGTAGTCGGTGAACCTACTGTGTTTGATTTTCCAGTTAAGGATCACATGGAGTTAGGAGAGGCGCTCGGACTTATCGATACTGAACGAGCAGCAAAGATCTCGGGTTCAAGATTTACGTTCCTGATGGGGGATGCTGTATTGCTTGAGTTCGCGCTCGTGCAATATGCGCTTGCTACGCTCACTGCTGAAGGCTTTACGCCAGTGGTTCCACCTCACATGGTGTCGACCAAAGCGATGGGAGCAATGGGCTATTTACAGCGCGGCGGTGAAGAAGAGATTTACCATTTGAAAAATGACGACCTTGTTTTGATCGGAACCTCAGAGCAGGCGCTTGGTCCAATGTACATGGACGAGATTTTGGATCCTGCCAAGCTACCAATCCGTCTTGCTGGGTTTTCTCCATGTTACAGACGTGAGGCTGGTAGCTATGGTAAAGATGTGAAAGGTATTCTACGACTACATCAGTTCGACAAAATCGAAATGTTCTCGTTTACGGAGCCAGATGAGTCTGACAAAGAACATGCGCACCTGCTCTCGATACAGGAGAAGCTGATGGCGGGTCTAGGTTTGCCTTACCGTGTTGTTAAACTTGCAGCGGGTGACACTGGGTCTCCATCGGCACGAACGTGGGACATTGAAACATGGATGCCGTCTCAGGGCGTGTATAGAGAGACACATTCAACTTCAAATACTACCGACTATCAAACGCGACGTCTGCATACGCGGATTAAGCGTGACGGAAAGAATGAGTATGCTCACGCCTTGAACGGTACAGCATTCGCGATTGGAAGAATTTTGATAGCGTTACTTGAAAATAATCAGCAGAAGGATGGCTCGATAATGATTCCAGAGCCACTTCGACCATTCATGGGTGGAAGAGATAAGATCGAGGCGTAGAGCAAGATAATTTGGGGGCAGCGCTAGAAGCGATATGAAACGACGCAAATATCGGTCAAAACAGCGTCGTGCTAATCCATACTTTCGCACGACAGAAAAGCAGCGCATTTCCAGGTCTTTTGTTTTGTTCGTTATCACGATCTTAGGAATGGTAGGTGTCCTGAGTATATTCATCTACGCTCCTTTTGTAAGACTGGATCTTGGTGGCGTTGAAGGTGGATCTGTTGAAGTAAACGAGGCTATCGCTGAACGGGTGGCCGAAGAGTTAACGTCCTATTCGCTATTCATCTTTCCAAAGAACCATATTTGGTTCTTCTCGGACGATGCTATGAGAAAGGCGTTGATCGACCATTTCCCCCTGAATGCAGCGACCGTGGCTCGTTCCTCAGGATTGGTGGATATCAGTGTCGCCGAAAAGGTGAGCACATTTTACCTTGTAAAGGATGACACGATGTTTGCCGTTGATCGTTCGGGCGTCGTTATCGACACCGTAGAGGACCTTGATCGCGCCCGAATTGAAATAGAATATGAGGCGGGGAAGGGGGCTCCTCTTATTTACGATAAGCGTAGTGCTTCTGTGGGCGAGGGTGAAACTGTTTTATCCGCGGAGAGGCTTGAGAATATTGTAAGACTCTTTGATCAAGTTCAAGCTAAGACAATGCTCACGCCCCTGAATGCAAATCTATCAGATGAGGAGGGGAGAGTGGATATTGAGACAGATTCGGGCGTTTCCCTGTACTTCACGCTAAACAGGCCTGTCGAGTCCCAGGTAGACAAACTTGAGTCGCTGATCGACAGAAAGCTTGTACAAATTACAGAACTCTCGTATATTGACCTCAGATTTACCAATAGACTTTTCTATCACTAGTATGATTATCCCAAAACGATTACTACTTACACTTTGCACGATATTGATCGTTGGTGCTGGTTGTATTTCACCAGGGTCTACACAGGACATAGTGCAAGCCTCATATTTACCTGACCATATAACAGAGATATTCGGTGAAACGTTGCCGCAGGCTGTACTAGAGGCAAGACAGCGAAACAAGAACTCTGTTACGATTACAGACGCTTCAGGGAACCTGATTATTGCGGACATCAGTGATCCAACACACACGGTTTTTGTTATGACGGATCCAACTGAGGTTGAGGATCCAATTGAATTATTGATATCGTTTCTTGTTCCGCTTGAGAAGGCATACGACGTAAAGCGTGGCAATGGAACCTTCTCGTTCAACCTAAACGAGGTGCGCAGCGCAGAGATAGCGAGCATCATGTATGAGATCTCGGTGAAAGTTTTCCACACGCCAACTACACAGGAGTGGGTGATTGATATACAATAAATGTATATTACTCATCAAACAAAAATAAAATATGATGAAGAAAGGTGACCACCTCGGGAACTCCAGCAAGCTACTCGTTCTGCTCGGAGCAATCAACTGGGGACTTATCGCGGCTTTCGACTGGGACCTAGTAGGAACTCTTGTAGGATCTATGCCAACAGTTGAGCGCGTGGTTTACATATTGATCGGACTTTCAGCTTTGTACATAGTGTTCGAGGGACACAGTGGGGGAAAGCGAAAGAAATAGATAAGCAAGTACAACGGACGTCTTCGGGCGTCTGTTTTGTTTTCCAAAGGAATGAATGTACGCGAGTTACTGAAGCGTCGTAAAATAAGCACCTACCTCGCACCAGGGAAGAGGGGGAAGAGCAGCGTGGCTATATTTCTGCGCCAAATTGGTAGATGACAAATTTCAAAATTGCGCTAGGTTGATTTGGGTGGTCCTAGGACACCTGTGAAAATATAATTTTACAAATCTAAATTTCGCTTCCTGATAGATTCAAATCGAGTTGGTACTGGAGTACCCCTCAAATCAATCTGAGGCGATTCTATAAGGCCTAAACGCACATATACGGCAATTATATAGCATCTGCGCAGCATGACGCAGTTTTAGCCTTACACGAGCTATCTTGATACGAATGAGTTGCGAAATGTGCATGTATATTCAGCAGCGAGCGCGTTGATATACCAGTTTAATCTCCTCAAGCGTCGCAAAAGGTATATTGCGCGACACTACTACTAATTCCTCTGAGCGCTTGACGTCACCCCTCTCCTGCTATATCTTAACTCTGAACCCGGAGGACACTATGCTGTTGGAAGCTCTTGAGTATGCCCTGGCACCCGTTTGCATCTTGGCGCTGCTGTGCGCGATCGGTAGCATCGCCTATGACTACCGTGCCCTGCCCCTGCGAGCCCTGGAGCCGCTGATCATCACCTTGCTCATGTTCGGTTTCACTCCGCCTGCGTGCTTCCCTCGTTGGGGCGTCGCTGAGGTGAAGTACCTGCTCAGCATCGACGACTTCGAGGAAGAGGAGCCAGAGATCGTGCGAATTCCCGATGGACCTCGCACACCGCGTTACATAGGGCCTCGAAGCCGTAGACCGTCTAGTGATGACGGTGGACGTCACGACGAGCTCGCTCTCGCAGCCGAACCTGGTACTCGCGACAAGCGACGCTAGGTCTAATCGCCGAAACACAAACGCCGACCCCTCTGGTCGGCGTGCTTTTTAATTTACAAGGAAGTTGTATGGGTTGTTTGGGATACCGTCTACACGTGCCTCAAAGTGCAAGTGAGGTCCAGTGGAAAGTCCTGCGCCCTGTGTACCGGGAGCACCACCTGATAATCCAATTGGCTGTCCTCGTTGTACAAACTGATCGGTTTCTACGTCCATACGTGATAGATGGGCGTATAGAGTTGCGACGCCGTTTGCGTGAACGATCATGATGTAGTTTCCGTAGCTTCGTCCTGTTCTAGCCCATGCAACGTATCCAGGGGCCGCAGCACGCACTGTGGTACCCTGAGCGATTGCCATATCGAGTCCCGAATGTTCAAAGAGGTGTCGGAATGGATATGTAGGATCGTGGAACGTGGCCGTTATGATAGGTCCTGCAACTGGCCAAGAAAGCACTGTGGGACCGTCAAATATGATTGCATCCTCGCCACCGTCGTCTATACGGTTCTGAAGCTTCTCCTGGAGCCTGAAAATCTGTCCTTGGATGTATTGTTGCTCCTCACGCAACTCACGCATTAGAACGCGGAAATTTGCCTCAGAACTTTGAGCCTGCGCTAATAGCGTGTCTTTTGCAACTTGTTCTGCTTCGAGTCTACGCATTGTAGTCTGCAGATCTTCACGCAAACCAAGTAGCCTCGTCTTTCTATCAGTCTGTTGAGCTCGTTGATCATCAAGTTGGGCTTGTAGTACGTAAACGTTGTCTACCTGCGTGCTAATATCGCCCTGTAACGTTTCCAGGTACTGCACTTGGTCAAAGAACTCAGAAAAAACATCGTTTCCAAACATGACCTCTAGCGTACCAGCGTCATCAAACACGTACATCTCCTGTAGAACTATGCGTATCATCTCCTTGGATCGCTTTAGTTCCTCCTCGGCCTTTATGATCTCAGCATCAGTCTTCTCAAGCTCCAGCTCAACCTTGTCTACCTCCAACTCGGTTTGTTGAATGTCGAGTTCAGTTTTCTTCACGCGGTTCTCAAGAATCGCAATCTCGTTAGCGAGCGTTTGCTGTGATCCTTCGTACGAATCGATCCTATCTTGATATTGGTCGATCTTCTTTCTGATACCATCGATCTCTGCAGACTTGTTCTCAATGTCTGAACCGATCTTGTCGATCTCATTCGCAAGCGCACTCGGCAAAGCAAAACCACCTGAAACTGCCAGGCTGATAACAAGTGTTAGGATTGTTGCGCGCATCATTAACTTCATGAACCTCCTTTGAGCTTATTAATAGCATTGTCTATTCGATAAAGTGCCTCAGTCTTCCCGATAACATAAATATATTCAAATGGGCTTGGCGATCGCTCCGATCCCGATAATGCGACGCGAAGTGGCCACAATATATCCCCTGTCTGAATTCCCTGTTCTTTAATCCATTGTTTCATAGATGCCTCAAGAAGCACAATATCGTCGAGTCGGTCCAGACCATCAATGTATTCACGCGCTTCTTTAAGCATATCCACAGCTGTTTCGCCATCGGATTTCTTCCAGATCAAAATATGCGCATCGTAGTCCTGCAGTTTCTTAAACGGAGCGATACTCGATGCGAGGTCTACGAGTGTGTTTTGTCGTGACTTCTCCACTTCGATAATCCGATCCACGTCACCCTCGTCACCATTCAAAAACGGCTTAAGACGATTCTTGAGCTCGTCCGTATCCATTTCCATCATGTATTGCTTGTTCATCCAGTCGAGCTTCTCAAAGTTCACCACTGCCCCACTCTTCTTTACTTTAGACAGGTTGAACAAGTCGATGAACTCATCAGGTTCGTAGATCTCTCTGTCAGCCGTCGGATTGTATCCAAGCGTCGACACAAAGTTAACAATTGCTTCAGGTACGTAACCTCGGTCGAGGTAGCTTTCGGCAGCCACGTCACCTTGGCGTTTACTAAGCTTCGATTTGTCAGGATTGAGTAGAAGTGGCACATGGGCGAATTTTGGCGCATCCCAACCGAGCATATTGAACAAGATCAAATGCTTAGGAGTCGAAGGAAGCCATTCTTCACCTCGAATAACAGTAGTGATCTCCATGAAATGGTCATCCACGACAACTGCAAGGTGGTATGTAGGAAAACCATCAGATTTTAAAATAACCTGATCATCGACCTCGCTATGGTCGATCACAACTTCTCCTCGGATCATGTCCTGAATCTTGCTCTTTCCCTCTGGTACTTTCATTCGTATAACGTATGGAGTATCTGACGCCAATTTTTGTTCGATATCTTCTTTCTCTAGGTCGCAGCAGTGTCGGTCGTACTTTGGCTGTTGTTTTGCCTTTTGTTGAGCTTTTCGAATTTCATCGAGCCTTTCTCGTGAACAAAAACAGTAGTGCGCATTTCCGTCATCAACAAGCTTCAATGCGTATTTTCGGTATAGGTCGAGTCGCTTTGATTGTTGGTAAGGACCAAGATCTCCACGTTCGATCAACTCGCCATCTACATACGAGAATCCCTCATCAGGATCTGCACCAACTCGATGCAAGGTCTTAACAATATTTTCAATTCCACCTTCAACAGAACGTGCCTGGTCTGTATCCTCTATTCGCAATACAAAAGAACCGCCCGTCTGTCTTGCCAGGTAAAAGGCATAGAGAGCTGTTCGTAATCCTCCGATGTGTAGCATCCCCGTGGGGCTTGGTGCAAATCGTGTTCGTTCTTTCATATTACTTTCGTGAGGTAATTGTATCTTGAATGACAGCTATTGGAAAGAGAATAACTGCTGTGAATATCCGTTTGAATCTTGCCGGTTGCCTGATAAGCCTCCAAAGCCATTCGATTCCCATTGACTGCATTAATTTGGGTGCACGTTTTGTTTTTCCGGCGATCATATCGATGGCACCACCGATACCTATTGCAATCTTGACCGAGGCGAAGCTTGGAGCGAAATCAGCGATCCATCTTTCTTGTTTTTGGTAGTCTGCACTCCCGAGCGCGACTGCAAGAATGTCTGGTTGTGAATCTGCGATCTGCTTCAAGACACTTTCTGGCTGATCCCATGTCCCGTCGTACGAAATACTGACGTCGCTGATATGAGAGACCCGAATTCCTGGAAAGGCTGACTCGAGTATGAGTTTTGCGCGGTCCGATGTGTCATCCCATCCTCCAACAATCATCATATGCATATCCTTCTTTGATGCGAGTCTGGCGATGTCCACGAGCACGTCTGTTCCTGGGAATCTTCTGAGCTTCCCCTGCCCCGTTAGGACTGACATGAGTGAGACGCCGAACCCATCTGGTATTCGTACATGCATTCTGTATAGAACCTGCGCGATTGAATTGTCGGCACGCGCAGCCATGAGCATTTCTGGGTTTGGAGTCGCGATCAGAGTTTGCGATAGTCCGCTCAGAGCCTCTTCCAATCGAATTTCTAAAGACCGATCTGTAAATCGGTTTAGGGGAATATCAAAAAATGTTGCTTCTCGAGCCATGGGATGTTGAGCACTTATTATGTTCGTGGAAGCGAAAGCCTCCTGATTGGCTCATATCTTACACCAGGACCCCTAAAAGACTCAAATAATGTCAGTTTTGAGATTGGGAATGTCTGCTGTGGCACGTGAATTTCGGACAAATTAACCTTTAATCCTGATCTGCCTGGGATAATCCTTCCAAGTGTTATATGCGGTTCCCAGGGTCGTGTATTAATCTTAATGGCCTCCCTCAATAACATTGGGATATGTGAACCATGAAGTTTAAATGCATTTGACGTTGGGTCCGCGAAACGCAGTACTAACTTTTTCGGATTCTCTATATTTGGAAACACATCAAGCGACCACATTGAAAACTCAACTGGGTCCCTTCGGAACAACGACATTGCATCTCGTAAATTTTGAACAGTTTTCTCAGTAGCCTCACCCACATGGTGAGTCTTCACGTGCCAAGCCTCTGGGCTAGTCCATCTAATAAGCGGTCCCCGAAGATTGCGTCGCAGATCGTGCTGAAACGCTTCTATCATTTGTATAGCGGACTCTGGCAATTCGAACGCAAAGAATATGTTTTTCGTGTTCGTTTTCATGTAACCACCGTAGCTTAAAACTGGCTATTTGTCCACAGCAAATGCTCTTGACTAATTCGACTTAGCACTCTACAATTGAGAGTGCTAATAACGTCCCTTGGACACACTATGCTTCCGAATAACTTTACGACAAAATCGCAAGAGGCCATTCAGCGTGCACATGCGTTCGCCGTAAAACTTGGGCAACAACAACTTGAACCACTTCACCTATTCTACGCTCTGATCGAACAGAATGATGGCGTGGTTGTTTCGCTTTTGCAAAAGCTTGGAGTAGACATGAATGCGATGAAGGGAGATCTACAGCGAGAGCTCGATGCCCTGCCAAAGGTGCAGGCTCCTCACGCACCGCAAGGTCAAGTATTTCTTGCTGAGTCTTTAGCCCGAACATTTCAAAACGCAGACCAGGCAGCGAAAGAGTTTGGTGACAAGTACATATCGACAGAACACCTTTTCCTTGGTTTGATCGCATCGAGCCAGGTTGTTGTTCGTATCTTAACGTCACAGGGTGTGACGGACGATGCAGTTTTCAAGACACTGAAAGAAGTCCGCGGATCGTCAAAGATCGACTCTCCAGATGCTGAGATCCAGTACGACGCTCTTGAAAAGTACACAATAAATATTACTGATCTTGCGCGAGCCGAGAAACTCGACCCTGTCATTGGTCGTGATGAAGAGATTCGTCGCGTCATGCAGGTTTTGTCACGTCGTATTAAGAATAACCCTGTAATGATTGGTGAGGCTGGTGTCGGTAAGACGGCTTTGATCGAAGGACTCGCTCAAAGAATCGTCGCAGGTGATGCTCCTGAAAGTTTGAAAGACAAAGAAATCGTGAGCCTCGACATCGGATCTCTCGTTGCCGGTACAAAGTATCGCGGTGAGTTTGAGGATCGCCTTAAGAAGATAATAAAGGAGATCGACGACGCCTCAGGAAAGTACATTCTGTTTATTGACGAGCTCCACACCCTCGTTGGAGCCGGTGCTTCTGGTGATGGTGGTGGCATGGATGCAGCGCAGCTCTTGAAGCCAGCTCTTGCTCGTGGTCAGATTCGTGCTGTTGGAGCAACCACATTGAAGGAGTATCAAAAGTATATTGAAAAAGATCCCGCGTTGGAGCGACGATTCCAGCCTGTGTATGTGGAAGAGCCAGATCATGACGATGCTATATCGATTCTTCGTGGTATCAAAGAGAAGTATGAGCTCCATCATGGTGTGCGTATTACCGACCCTGCTGTTGTTGCAGCGGTTGAGTTGTCGCAGCGATATATCACTGAACGATTCCTACCAGACAAAGCTGTTGACCTCATCGACGAGGCTGCTTCTGCCCTGCGCATGGACATTGATTCCATGCCGGAAGAGCTCGACAAGATGAAGCATGACCAAAAGCGACTCGAGATTGAGAAGGCTGCGTTGCAGATGGAGAAGGATAAGGCGTCAAAGGCTCGTCTCAAGGATCTAGAGAAGGAACTCGCTGAGATCGGTGAGTCTGCGAACGACATGGAGTTGAAGTGGACAGCAGAGAAAGATCAACTCACGAACTTGCGTGAGCTTTCAAAGCGCGTTGATGCGTTGAAGGCTGAAGCCGAGATTGAGGAACGACGAGGTGACCTGCAGAAGGTTGCTGAGATTCGATATGGCCGCATCCCTGATTTAGAGAAAGAGATTAGCGATAACGAGAAAAAGCTCAAGAACCTTCAGGAGGAGCGAGGGTTGCTTAAAGAAGAAGTTTCCGAAGGTGACATTGCTCGTGTTGTTGCAAACTGGACTGGAGTTCCTGCGACAAAAATGCTGCAGAGTGAGATTGAGAAACTCGCAAACATGGAGCGATTGCTCGACAATCGAGTTATCGGACAATCTGACGCTATCAAAGCCGTGTCAAACGCTCTGAGACGATCCCGTGCCGGTATCGCAGAGGAGAACAGGCCTATCGGAAGCTTTATTTTCCTCGGACCTACTGGAGTTGGAAAAACTGAGCTTGCGAAGGCGTTGGCTGAATTCATGTTCGATGACGAGTCAAACATCATCCGAATCGACATGTCCGAGTACATGGAGAAGCATTCAGTTTCAAAGATGATCGGTTCCCCACCTGGATACATTGGACATGACGAAGCTGGGCAACTTACTGAGCAAGTTCGCCGACGTCCCTACTCTGTTGTGTTATTTGATGAGATTGAGAAAGCGCATCCGGATGTATTCAATGTGATGTTGCAGATACTCGATGACGGACACATTACAGACTCTAAGGGTCGTAAGGTGAACTTCAAGAATACTATTATAGTTATGACATCCAACGTTGGATCTCATGTAATACTCGACCAAGCGTCTAAGTCGTCTCTTGGATTTAGTGATGAGGGTGGAGAAGAAGGTGCAGAACGCGACGATGTTCGTGAGATGGTGATGAACTTACTTAAGGATCACTTCCGACCGGAGTTCTTGAACAGAATCGACGACATCATGATCTTCCATGCCTTGAAGAAAGAGCACATACGCAAGATCGTAGAGCTCCAGATCGCTCAGCTTAGCCACAGGCTTGGCCAGAGGAGTATGAAGCTGAAGATATCCGCGAAGGCAAAAGACTTCCTATCCGAAAAGGGTTACGATCCGATGTTTGGTGCGCGACCGTTAAGACGTGTGATTCAAGACATGATCTTGAACCCGATATCAATGATGATCATCAACGGAGAGGCTGCGGAGGACGCGACGATAAAGATCGATATCAAAGACGATCATCTCACGTTCGTATCGAACAAACGACGATCAGCCGTAGTACTTCCGGAGGAATTGACTAGCGCATAAATATAAACACGGCACTAAGTGCCGTGTTTTGTTACCTTGTGTCTCCGTCGCCAGTAAGCTTTCCTCGATCTTTTCTTGAGAACAATTTCTCCAGATTATGATTCGCCACTTCGTCCATGTCGAATCCGAGTTCCGTGCAGAGTTGCGCGAGGTACCACATTACGTCGCCAAGTTCCTTTTTGAGTAGGTCGCGCCGTTCTGCGGTGAGCATGCCACCATCATCGCGGATCATTTTCTTGATTTTCTCAGCGATCTCGCCTGCCTCACCTACGAGGCCAAGGGTAGGATAGATAAGGTCCGCTCCCATGTTTGGGTAAATCGCTGTTTTTCGTGATTGTTGTTGGTAGTCTGTGAACATCATATGTTTCGAATAAAAATGCGCCACCCGAGCCCGAGCGACACAACGTTGTAAGTACTCTGCTCGGACTGTCCGAGCTCCTCCGCTCTATTCCGGCTCTGGTTCTGGTTCGTAGGGCCTCAGAGTCACGACGCCCATTCGAATCAAGTTGTCCGTGATTTCAAGCTCCAGCTCGGCTTCGTCGTCGCTCATCACGCCCACGAAGCTGGTGTTGTGAGTTCCCTCAACAAAACTGCCGAACATCTCTTCCTGCCCGTCTTCACCGACTCGGTGCTCGACGCCTACATCTTCCACGATCTGGTCGTTGATGCACCCCAGAGGCGTGCTCAAGTGACCCTCGAAGACGAAATCAGCCGTCTCAACAACGCGATCGTCGTCGTAGTAGAGATGCAGGAAGACCTGCGAATCTACATCTACAACTTCGATCAACGAGATCAGATCACTGCCTTCTCCGAGGACGAACCCCTGGTAAACAGCCTCACCGTCCCACTCAACCTGCGGTGCCGCGCATCCAATAACAAGCGCGCCCATCAATGCCAACAAACGTGTTACCCCAATTGATTGCCTCTTTCTGTTGATTGTTCACTATAATCACTATAGCATGCAGGTGTAGATTTTGGTAGAATAACTCAACTATGAAACGATTTAGCACTATTGTATTTTCCGTTGTACTTAGCGTAGTTTTGATGCCTGCGATGGCATCTGCTGCTGAGTTTGACCCTAACTACATAATTTCTGATACCGACCTGGAGGACAAGTCTACAATGAGTCTAGTTGGAATCCAGCGCTTCTTAATGGGCAAAGGGATTCTTGGCGCGTATGTAACTCAGGACCTAGATGGTAAGACTAAACGCGCTGCGGACATCATTTATCGTGTTTCTCAAGAGTGGACAATCAACCCTCAGTTTATTTTGACGATGTTGCAGAAAGAGCAGTCATTAGTTACAGATACGACCCCTAAGTCAACTCAGTTTGATTGGGCGACGGGTTATGCTGTTTGTGATGATTGTAATGTGAATGCTGACGGAGTTTCTCGCTTCAAAGGCTTCGCAAAACAGATCGACTCCATGGCGCAGCAGTTTACAGATGGATACATGGTGGATTTATCTAAGGTCGGTAAAACTACTGCAGGCATCTCAACTGGAGACCAACATCGGATTGATAGCACGATCGTGACCCCGGAGAACGATGCGACCTCTTCGCTTTATACATACACTCCACACATTCACGGTAACAAGAACTTCTGGTTAATTTGGAACGACTGGTTCGACTCACACCCCGACGCTGAGCTTGAGGAAGAAGAGTCATTTCACCCAACTGGTACGTTATTGCAAAGCGTGACAGATGAGTCGGTGTGGTTGATTCGCTATGGAAAGAAACAGTTAATTTCGAGCCAAGCTGTGCTGCTATCATTCTTCAACCCAAAGAACGTGATCGCGGCAGAGGACGACATCCTTGATCGTTACAAGACCGCAGAGCCCCTCGCCTTCCCCAATTATTCGTTGGTTGAAGTAGAGAACGGTGATACTTACTTACTCGTTGGCACTCAGAAGCGAAGGTTCCAGAATTCAGCAGATCTAGGAAAGTTTGGCTACGTACCGGACGAGGTCGTGGTAGCAACTTCAAGTGAGCTCGCTGGATATGAAGACGGATCACAGATCACACTCGAAACCGCGTATCCTCAAGGCGCATTGCTTGAGCATCCAGAGTCAGGATCAATCTTCTACGTTGATGGAGATAGACGTCACGCCGTTGTTGCAGACGACATACTTGCTTCAAAATATCCCAGCTGGCGAATCCACACAGCAGACGCTGGCGAGCTCGAGGCATACTTTGATGGAGCGCCAATTCCCTTCCCCGATGGAACATTGATGCGCGTTCCAAACAACCCAACTGTTTACGTGGTGTCGGATGGAAAACGCCGACCAATCATCTCAGCAGACACATTCCTTGGACTTGGGTACGAGTGGGATGATATTATATGGACAACACCAGGTGCGGTTGAAGTTCATCAACCAGACAGCCTGATTACAATAAAATAGGTATGCTAGTTTACGCTGCCATAGTTCCCCATCCACCGTTCGCGATTGAGTCTGTCGGTAAAGATAAGATTAAGGCGTTGGACACAACGATAGAGTCCCTCAAACATGTTGGGGAGGATTTGGCTTCTCTGGATATAGATACGATCCTTGTCATCTCACCTTACGGCGAACGGTACGAGGCAGCGCTCGGTATCGCATTCCATGACCCATATGTCGCCTCATTGAAAGAGTTTGGCGACATGAGTACGTCCGTGTCCTTTAGGCCAGACATGAGGCTCGTGGATAAGATCCAGCGAACTGTACGTAAATCAGGAATTCGCTCTACTATGACGACTAACGATGAGCTTGACTATGGATCGGCGGTGCCATTGATCATGCTTAAGGAGTATATCGGCGACCGGCGTGTAGTTGTCATTACGCCACCAGTAGATTCACCGAAAGATATTGTGTCGCTCGGGGACAGCATTAGCGAGGCGTTAAATGATTCTTCGAGTCGAGTCGCGGTGCTTTGCTCCGCTGAGTTGTCTCACAGGTTGTCAGAGTTATCGCCTGGAGGAGTTCACCCTGGCGCTGAAGAGTTTGATAAAAAGATCAGAGGAGCGCTTGTTGATGGTAATAGTATCCCTCTGTTGAAGGTATCGGCCAAAGAGATCGAAGAACAGGGCGCCCAAGGTCTTGATGCCATTAGATTGTTCTGGGGTATTCTGGGTGACACTGGACATACAATGGAGGAGCACTCGTATGAGCATCCGTTTGGCATTGGTCACCTTGTTATGGTGGCGCGGCTTCATCAGTAACCTTATTGAAATGTTTGCAAAAGTTGCTCCGATTCGCCGCTTTCCGCGATCGGCACAACCTTATGACTATAGAATTCCGGAGGGTCTCACAGTTAATGTGGGATCTTTTGTTGAGATTACTTTGCGCGGAAAACCAGAGCGAGGCATTGTAACCGAGCTCATGGACTCATCCTCTATTAAGAGACTCGCGGATGTCGTAAAAGTTTATGACGTCGATCCTCTGACCGAGAACGATCTCGTATTTTACAGAGCGCTAGCACGACGTACGTATCAGTCATTGTCGAGTATCTTGCATGCTGCTATTCCTGAGTTCCTTAAGCGCGCGACTACGAGGACTGAGCTCAAGCTGGTCCCTACCCCGATGTCGATACAGTCATCGCAGGTTGAGGCTCTAAAGACGATCGTGGCCAAGACGAGCTCGCAGGATCATCAAATAGTCGCAATCCCATCGGATAGATTCTCGATATCTGTCATCGTGAGTATGTTACGTTCCAGTGATGATCCGATATTGGCGATCTGTCCCGATGTCAACATGATGCGCGAGGTTGCGAACGCGGCCGCGAGTGTTACGGACAGTATTGCGATATTCGGCGGTAGTATGAATAAGACACAAGCCATCGATGGTTGGAATGCGATCCGATCAGGATCGCACAAGCTCGTGATAGCGTCGCGCATCGGTGCACTCATTCCGCCCGATCCTAAGACCCGCATCGTCGTGATCGTCTGCGGAGAAGATGATCATTCACAGTCTGACCAAAACCCACATTACGATGTGCGTTGGTGTATTCAGGCTCGACGCGAGACTCATGAGAACAGGACCGTATTGCTCGGGACGTTGCCTAGGCTCGAAGACGGTGATCTTAGTGACGATTTCTGGGTACGGCCAGAAATCGATGTTGTGAACATGAAAGATGCACGGCGGTCATCCGACTCGTACCACATATCAGACAAAGCACAGGAACTAATCTCGTCGGCCGATACCGAGACGCGCCCACTGTTTATTTACTTCAATAGGAAGCCAAGTGATGAGGGTAAGCGCACGACTAATCGTGACATCGCATCAGAACTACATCGTCTCTTCCCTGCTAAAGTTATTCGAGTTGTGGAAGCGAACGATCCTATTCCGACATCAGGCATTGTGATCGTGACAAATATGTTGCTGTACAACGTAAGTTTCACATCACAGAATCTGTCGGGACTCATCATTGTTAATGCAGAACACCCATTTGTATACAGAGATTTTCGATCCTTAGAAAAAGCCGCCCGTGCTACAAGAAGACTCGTTTCCTGGGCCTTGAGCGCTCGATCTCCTGTTGTTGTGCAGACGATTAATCCCGCCGTGATCAACGAAGCACTAGGATCAACAGAGGTCTTTAACGCCAAAGAATCGTCGATGCGAAAGAGACTCGGCTATCCACCCTTCGGAGAAATTCATGTTTTGAAAACCAAGGAGGACCTTGAACTAGCAGAATCATTCCGAGCGACGCATGAAGGTGCTCGCGG
>JABIWD010000047.1 GCA_018701105.1 Candidatus Uhrbacteria bacterium
AGACTTGAACTCCCGACCTCGGGCTTATGAAGCCCACGCTCTAAGCAGCTGAGCTACCCCGCCATGCTCTTACAATTGCGGGGGAATAGTACCAATATAGGTGAAATCTGTCAATGAAATGCAGTTAATTCGCTCAATATTCGTTTTGGTCGAAACACTGGAAAGTGGCATTTATCTGTGGTAAGATTCCTTCACTATGAAGAATTGGTTACATGTTATAAGTGGTGTCGGAGCGGTTGTATTGGTCTTGATGGGCGGATATTTTTTATTTAGAGAGGCGCCTCCAGAGGAGGTGGTTGAAGAGGTTGTGAAGGTTGGATGGATTGGTCATGGCGATCATCGTGCGGTAGATCTCGCGTTGAAGGACTTGCACATGGATAATGTGGAGGTTGTATTCAGCGAGGTGGAGTGCGTGCATGATGACGTGCTTCAGACTGTTCAGGAGCTCTCCGATCAGGGAATCGTTGTTGCGATATCTGAGTTGTGTTCTGATATGTACTTCATGGCTTCGCAGGAGTTTGGCAAGGCGGATGTCGTGATGATCCAGGCGTCGTCAGATATGAATGATTATGTAGATGAGCCGATGTTCCGTACGGTCCCTCATCAGTATCAGGCGCTGGCATACGGAATCGACTATCTGAGTTCCAAGGGAATCGATAACATTGCAGTCGTTGGAGTCACTGCAGGATGGAGCGCTGCGATCGACGAGTTGATAATGGCGTTGTTCAATGGTGAAGAGGAGACACTCACTTTTGTTTCGTTGACGAATGACAACGATGAGGCGATCGATGATGAAGTTTTGAAAACTAGGCTCGAGGAATTGAAAGAGGTGGATCCCGATGTTGTCTACATCGTTGCGCGTGGTGACGACCCTGCTCGAATAATGACGATAGCGGATGAGATTGAGCTTGAGTCTACTATGTACGGAATCAGTGAGCTCTACGATGACGTCGAGTCACTTGGTGAGATTGGTAACGATCTACGTGTGATTGTAGTTGGTGGGGGATCGAGTGGTTTTGAGGAGCAATATAAGATTGCATATAGCGAGGACGCTGGTGCGTACTCGGCACATGCGTACGATGCCATGACTGCTGTTGCTCGAGTGCTACGAGATGGTGCTATGACAAAGGAAGACATGGTAGTACGTTTGCACGAGCTGAGCTTTGAGGGTGCATCAGGAAAGATCGACTTTACAGACAATGGACACATACCGGGACGCTTTGAAGTCCATGTCTTGAAAGACGGTGAATTTGTAAAAAAGTGAAAAAAATGGGAGCCCCGAGGGGCTCTTTGAGTTTGTGCGTCTCGTTACGCCGGGTCCTGAAACAGGGCGTCGAGATCGCGCATCAGATCGTCCGTGAGGAAGATCGAGAATGCCGGCTGTCCTTCGAGGGCAATCAGGGAGACGAGTCTCCCGTGCCTCATGAAGAATTCCGACTTGCCAGGGTGACCGGCTTCGACTGCCTCTGCCTCTCGTCCTTCGAGTGAGAATGCACGCAGCAGGAGCGCGCGGTTCATCGAGAACTCTGGTGACGCGAAGATCACGTCTTGCCCCTTGGTGATCGTGTAGTGAACCGTCCACAGGTCTGCCGAGTCATCTTCACGACTCATCCGGCAGTAGCCTCCCGCGGAGGCGAACTCGACTACCGTCTTCCTCTCGTTGATCTCGACTACCAGATCGTCACAGGTGCTTCTGGCGAACCAGAAGGGCACTCGTCTGGGTACCACATCATCTTCTCTCAGTGCTGGATTCAACTTACTGTCCTCCGGGTTGGTTCTGAGCCATTTCTATCACGATTATACCCAATCGTCAATAGGATTGACTAAAAGCACTAAATACGATACGATACCGCCGCAATCGCATGCCGCGATGGCGGAACTGGTAGACGCGCCGGACTCAAAATCCGGTGGTAGCAATACTGTGGGAGTTCGAGTCTCCCTCGCGGCACCATTCTTCGCATCACTACTTATAAGTTGATGAACGAAGAATGTCCTTCGAAGTTTTATACGAAGAAGGACCCTCCAGAGAGCTTCGAATGGCAAGCCATTTAGTCTCTTTGTTGGGAATGTAGGATAAACATCGGCTTTGGCTGATGTTTTTTTGTACACAAAAATGGTTCAAGATTAATCCACAAGGAGGTTTTCCACAGGCTCTGATATACTGTTAGTGGATATAATTTCACTTTATGGCTCAAATCTTTGCGATCGTCAACCAAAAAGGGGGAGTTGGCAAGACAACAACGACGTTGAATCTTGGCGCTTACCTGGCGAATGCAGGGAAGCGAGTTTTAATTGTGGACTTAGATCCGCAGGGTAATGCATCATCGGGTATCGGAATCAATCACAGAGAGGTTGAGCACGGTCTCTATGAGGCGCTCGTGGGGCACTCTACAGTCGATCAGGCTTTGCACGAGACCAATCACGAAGGTTTACACATTATCCCTACCAATCAGAGTTTGGCAGGGGCGAGTGTGGAACTGGTTGGGCATGACAATCGAGAGTTTGTTCTGCACAAGGTGTTGGAGCCCTTGAAAGAGAAGTACGATTTTATTTTGGTGGACTGTCCACCTTCGCTCGGACTACTTACATTGAACGGACTCGTTGCCTCAGATCAGGTCGTGATTCCGATTCAAGCTGAGTACTACGCGCTTGAAGGTCTGGGTCAGTTGCTAAATACAATCGAACTTGTCAGAGACAACCTGAAGCCAGAATTGAACGTGTTTGGAGCCGTGATCACAATGTATGATCAGCGCACTAAGCTTTCAAAAGATGTGCTTACAGAGTTGTACAAACATTTTCCAAACAAGATATTCCGATCCGTGATTCCACGATCGGTCAGGTTGGCAGAGGCGCCAAGTTTTGGCCAGACTATTCTGGGGTACGACCCCAAGTCCAAGGCTGCGCGCGCATACGAACGATTAACAAACGAATTCCTCTTAAGAGACGAGGAGCATCGTGAGACAGAAACGTTATGAAAAAAGCAACTGGGCTAGGGAAGGGTCTCGGCTCACTGATTCCTGAAAAAAAGGCTGAGACAGTTATTTCTGCATCAGCAAATCCAGAAACGACATTAGGTCGTGTGCTTGAGGTTTCTGTAGATTCTATTGAGACAAACCCACGGCAGCCACGAACACACTTCAGCCCAAGTCATCTTGAGGATTTGATTGCCAGTATCAAGGAATACGGAATCATTCAGCCTCTCGTTGTAACTCAGAGCGAAAATGGCTATCAGTTGATTGCCGGTGAACGTCGGTTGCGAGCGTCAAAGGCTCTTGGACTTGAAACAGTACCGGTTGTTATACGTACAGCGACAGATCAGGAAAAGCTTGTGTTGGCGCTTGTTGAGAATATTCAGCGACACGACTTGAATCCAGTTGAAGAGGCGCGATCGTACAAGGCTTTGATCGACCAGTTCGATTTAACGCAGGAAGATTGCGCAAAGAAGCTCGGAAAGAGCAGAAGCTCTATTGCAAACACGATTCGATTGCTTGATCTGAACGACGAGATGCTTGAAGCGTTGTCGGAAGGGGAGATCACGAGGTCTCATGCTCGCGCATTACTAGCGCAGGCCGATCCTATGTTGCGCAACCAGATGTTCTTGCAGATGTTGTCTGGAGACATGACGGTTCGTGAGGCGGAGAAGCTGTCGACTACAAAAAAGAAGAAGCCGGTTAAGCTTGCGAAGGATCCAAACATCGAGGCACAGGAAAGGTCACTCGAGTCGATCTTTGGCACAAAGGTGCGCATAGAAAAGAAGTCGAACGATACCGGACAGGTAGTGCTAGAGTTCTACTCAAGCGATGAGTACTACACGATTCTGGATTTACTTGGAACAATTTCAGTATAAAAAAACGACCCAGCTTCTCGCGAGAGGCCGGGTCGTTTTTGGTTATTTCTTTCTGCTCATTGTCTCTATCCATTGCTTCACCTTACTCTTGGTGGCTGCACGGATCTTGGTTTGAGCTTGATTGGTCTTAACGAATTTAAGCCATTCTGGATTCGGCCCCTTTCTGCTCTTGTTGGTCGTGATTGAAACCATGTCACCGGACTTCAGGATCGTGTCTAACGGTACCGCCTGGTCATTCACGTGCGCATTCACGGTTTGGTTACCAACTTCCGTATGAATCGCATATGCGAAGTCCACGGGAGTTGAGTACTCGGGTAGATCGATCACGTCTCCTTCTGGAGTAAGTACGAAAATCCGATCCTGGAACATGTCGAGCTTCACCTCTTCTAGGTGTGTAAGAAAATCTTCACCAGCGCTTATCTCCTTGTGAATATCTACAAGGTCCTCCATCCACGGCATAGTGTCAAACTTCTTTTCTGATCCTTCTTGCTTATAATTCCAGTGAGCAGCAACTCCATACTCAGCTTGTTCATGCATTTCATGCGTTCGGATCTGGAATTCCACGATCCCACAGGTTTCGTCGAACACCGTTGTATGTAGCGACTGATATCCGTTTGGTTTTGGTTGAGCGATGTAGTCCTTGATACGGCCTTTAAGTGGAGGCCAGTGAGAGTGGAGGGTACCGAGCACTGCGTAACAGTCGGCGACGTCCTTCACGACCACACGAATCGCGACTATGTCGTAAATTTTACTAAGGTCGCCGTGATATCTCTTTAGTTTGCGCCAAAAACTGAACACGAACTTACGTCGTCCTTTTACTTGTTCAATTTTCACACCGTCACTTTCAAGGACAGTTTTTGCTTTATCGATAGTCTTATCGATATCGCCCTCGCGCACTTGAACATTTTGGTCGAGTAGCGAGACCGCCTCTTTATACTCTTTTGGAAACGCATATTTAAAAGCGTTGTCTTCTAGACGTCCCTTCATGTCTCCCATTCCCAGTCGACTTGCAATTGGTGCGTAGATTTCAAGAACTTCCTTGGCGACTCGAGAGCGCTTAGCCTCTGGCATAGCAAACAGTGTCTCAACGTTGTGTAGTCTGTCGGCGAACTTTACAAAAACAACGCGAACATCTGCTGCCATCGCAAGGAACATCTTTCGAAGGTTCTCGGCGTAGCGTTCGATACCTCGGTATTTAACTTTTCCAAGCTTGGTTACGCCCGAGACGATCTTTGCGATATCTGCACCAAACTCTGCTTCAACGTCTTCAATCGTGCGATCGGTATCTTCTGGCACGTCATGCAGTAGTCCTGCGATAACAACGGCTAGTGGGAGTTGCATCTGTGCTAGACGGATAGCTGTGGCGGTTGGATGAATGATGTATGGAGCGCCCGTGTATCGCTTCTTTCCGGCATGAGCTTCACTGGCGTAATCAAAAGCAAGTCTCACGGAAATGATATCCGGATCTTCGTATCTGTCCTTTAGGGTTTCCTCAAGTTCTTCCCAAGACCAAAGTTTTTCTTTGAGGTTCGTTTCCATAGGTATAAACTATCGTAACACTAGCGAAAGAATCTTGTAAAGAAGGAGGGGTTTCGGTATGCTGTAGGAAAAGCAAATATATATGTCAGAAAGACCACCACAACGAGACCCTTCAGAGAGCGCGCCTCAAGATGGTCCCGATGCTTCTGCTGAAGCATGGGAGCATCATATTGATAATGCCGAGAAAGAAGAGGACGTAGAAAAGGCTGCAGCGAAAGAAAAAGCAGCGGCGGATACCGTGGCGGTAGACACGGACGATGAATCTGCAGCAGCATGGGAAAACTATATAGAAGGCGAAGAAAAGGAAGAGAGAATAGCTCACGCCAAGAAAGAATTGAAATTAGCTGCAGAGGCTAAGGAGAAAGAGGGGAAGAAGACTAAGAAAACAGGCGGCGGAGGCGGCGGCGGTAAAGCAATGTCCTATGGTCCATTGGGCATGAAAGGAGGGGGAATAGGTTATAGCGAGAGACGTGAGCGAGGTCGTGCTAGAGAAACTTACAATTTCTTGGATAGGCGAGCTGCTGACGTGGAGAGCGTCTTTAAGTTCATACAAGAGAAGTTTGCGGCATTGTCATTTTCTTGGTTACCATTTGCAAAGCCGAAAGATGTCGATAGGACGCCTGCTATCGATCCAAAATTTGATAAACCGGAAGGGAAAGGTAAGTAGAGATAAAAAAACTGACGCAACCCGTAACGGGGCTGCATCAGGAGAGACGCGCGCGTATGTCCGCAAGGACTGCGTTCGCGTTTTTGTCTTGCACATCGGGATCGAGCCAATCGATCCCGTAGAACTGGACGGGACGCAGATGTCTCAGGAACGGGTAGAACTTCCGCCACCCGTAGAGACTGTCGTTTTCAGTACCCATGGAGTACGCGACATTGGCCGCCATTTCTGCGGTCATCATCTGCAGTTCAACGAGCCTTTCGTTGATCGTCAGGTGCACTCTGTCAGCGCTGAACCGACCTGACGCGAACGGACTCGTCGAAGTTCCCGTATTCACGCTGGCAGCAAGACCGCCAGGAAGGATGCCAAGTTTCCTTCCGAACCACGTACGCGCGAACGCGTAATCATCCTCCGTCTGGAAGATGAGCCGGACACCGACCTGGTCTGGCGTGAACTGTCCGATGGCTCCGACTCGCGAGTACCACTTCAGTACCCGGCTAAACAGGAGCTTCCTTCGCGCCCGAATGCCGAACACGATGTCATGCCCCTTGATCTTGCAGACACGGATCTTGAACCGCCGCCGCGTTGTGCCGACGCTACTCGGTGTCCATCTGAACGACGACTCCGGGTCAAGATACACGGACCACTGCTTGTCCTCGCCCACGTCCTCTATCAGGTCATGTGCGAGCAAGTATGCGATCACGTGCTCCATGTCGTTTCGATCCATCAGCGCACGGAAGTCGTCATCCTCTTGTTCCGGGACCACGATCGTACCCGAATCAGTTGCCGGGTCTTCGTACGGGTCATCCTCGTCTTCGGTGTCACCCTCGTCGATCATCGACAGGAGCTGCCCACGGTAGGGCGGATCGTCTCTAAAAAGCATGCCCAAGGTCTGCAGGGTCATGTAATAGAGAAGTCGACTTTCCCACATCTGCCTGAGCTTCAGGCGGCCGGCCGGCTTCGTCCACGGAAAGGCGAGCTTCATCAGCTGGTACGGAGTGTTCGAGATCGGCAGCCGCGGCAGGACCCTTCCAAGGTAGTCCGGATGGACATACTTGTAGAGCTCCCCTCGAATGTCAATCTTGAGGAGCGCTGCAGCTTGAGCGAACAGAGGATCCATCAGAGTCACGGCTAGTTCCGTCTCTGCCGCTGAGCTTGTCACTTGCCGAGCGATTGCACCGAAGATCTCCATGTCCTCACATGTTGGATCGTTCAGGATGCGCCTTCTTGACTTGTGCAGATTGATCAGCTCTTCTTGCTCCCGAGGATCCAGTTCGGTTCTTCTGATGCTGCTACCGGACGGGAGGCCCGGACGCAACAGGCGAGGGAGTCGGAACACCGATTCCACTTCAAGCGTGTTGGTCATGAGACCTCCTATGTTGATGTAATGAGCTTCACCAGAGTGGTGAATTCGTGCGCATTGTTACAAAAAAGCGGGTTATTGTCAACCCGCTTTCTTCTTTCTAGTTTTCTTTGGAATGTTGAGAAGTTCTACTGCCTGCTCGTGTGTAATGTCTAGCACGGTGAACGTTTGCTTTGCTGAGATAGACCGTGACTCTTCGCCAGCCTTGATATAGGGCCCGAATCGGCCAACCTGAGCTGTAATCTCCTCACCCTTCCACTCACCGAGTGAACGGGGGAGCGCGAGTAACTTGAGCGCAAGACCAAAGTCTACATCCTCCGCTTTCATCCCACGCAACAAACTTCCACGCTTTGGCTTCTCTTTTGACCCTTCCTCTTTTTCTCCGAGTTGGATGTATGGCCCAAACCGTCCTGTTCGGATAGTCACATCGAGTCCCGTCTCGGGATCTTTTCCAAGAACCTCTGGCTCCACCTCAACTTTAACGGATCCGTCTCGGTTGATAGCGACCGTGTTCTTACATTCAGGGTAGTTGGTACACGCCATGAACTTTCCAAACCGACCGACCTTGATGATCATATCTGACTTGCATTTCTCACATTTCTCGTCAGTTGTCTCTTCGGTCAATTCTTTTTTGTCGATCTCCTTGTCCTTCTTTTCAAGATTCTTATGGAAAGGCTTGTAGAACTTGTCTATGATCGGAACCCATTTTGCTTTTCCTTCCTCGATCTTATCGAAGTTCGCCTCCATGTGGGCGGTGAACTCTTTGTCTACGATTTCTTTAAAATGTTCTACTAGAAGATCGTTCACGATATACGCGATATCAGTAGGGAAGAGTCGCTTGTTGTCGTCACGATCAACATAACCACGATCAATCACAGTTGAGATCGTAGGCGAGTAAGTCGAAGGACGTCCAATGCCGTGCTCTTCAAGCTCTTTAACGAGCGTAGCATCTGAGTATCGAGCAGGCGGTTCTGTGAAATGCTGTTTTGGCTCAAGCGTCTTGAGGTCCACTGCATCACCTTCCTTCATTGGAGGCAGGATGTTCTCTTTTGATGTATCTGGGTAAAGTTTCAAGTACCCATCAAATGCAATCAACGATCCTGTCACTCTGAAAGAACCAGGCTTGCTGTTGAGTATAATTTTCTCCTTTGTAAGTTTTGCGTCCGCCATCTGCGTCGACACTGCTCGTCGCCAAATTAGGTCGTATACCTTTAACTGGCGTGCATCGAGGTGGTCCTCCAGCGATTCTGGTGTACGCGCTGGGTCAGTTGGACGAATGGCTTCGTGAGCCTCCTGAGCTCCCTTGGTTTTCTTTGTAAAAATGCGAGGCTTGTCGAGAGCGTATTCTGGACCAAAGTGTCCATGCACGAATGTGTTGGATTCTTCCAAGAATGTCTCAGACAAGTTCTGAGAGTCAGTTCGCATGTAAGTAATCAAACCTGTCATCCCTTCCTTTCCAAGCTTCACTCCTTCATACAGTTGTTGTGCAAGACGCATGGTCTGCTTTGAGCTGTACCCAAGGCGCGTGTTGGCATCCTGTTGCAGGGTCGAGGTTCGGTAAGGAGCCTTTGGAGTCTTCGTGACGGTTTTCTTTTCAATAGACTCCACTGTGTACGATCCCGAAAGAAGGTCCTTTGTCATGGACTTGGCCTGCTTCTCGTCCTTGATGTCCATCTTTGTAACCTTCTCTCCTTTATGTGTCGCAAGTTTTGCCTCAAAGTCTTTCTTGTCCTTACTGAACATGGCTTCGAGTGACCAGTACTCCTCGGAATCAAAAGCCTCTCGTTCACGTTCACGCTCTACGATAAACCGCATGGCGACAGACTGAACACGTCCAGCTGACAATCCTCGAGCAACCTTCTTCCACAAGAAGGGAGAAAGCTCGTATCCAACGAGTCGATCTAGCACACGACGAGCTTGCTGTGCATCAACAAGGTCGAAATTGATGTGCCGAGGGTTCTTCATTGCCTTTTCAATGGCAGGTTTTGTAATTTCATGGAAGACAATTCGTTTCGCCTTCTTTGGGTCGATCTTAAGCACGTTAGCCAAGTGCCAACCAATCGCTTCTCCTTCTCGGTCATCATCAGTCGCTATGAAGATTTCCTCTGCAGTCTTTGCGAGTTTCTTCAGTGCAGCAACACGATCTTTCTTGTCGTCTGAGACAACGTATTCTGGCTTGTAATCGTTTTCAATATCAACACCCATGGTCTTACGAGGAAGATCACGAATGTGGCCGAATGACGAGGTTACTTCATAACCAGCGCCCAAAATTTTCTTGACCGTCTTAGCCTTTGTTGGAGACTCTACGATCACAAGTCGTTTTGACATAACGTGATAGATAATGTCGGAAAGTGGTCTTGCTGTCAAGTTTTAGTATAGCAGCCGCTTCCAACATGGGTAACCAGGGTCTTGAGTTCGAGCAGTGTTAGCAGCTGTGTAACGCTCGTGATCGAGATTTTTGAGATACGGGAGAGTTCATCTGTGTTGATGGGCTCATGCGTTATGAACTCGAGCAGTGATCTCTCGTCCTCTGACATAGGAATAACCCGTTTTATATCCGCCGCTGCGTGCGCTGCTGTGAGATCGAGAATCTCGAGTATATCTTGGGTGCAGGTTACTGGTATGGCGCCATCTTTGAGTAACTGGTGTGGGCCCTCAGAATAAGGAGAGGTGATAGGGCCTGGGACTACCAGGACATCGCGATTTTCCCTAAGCGCAGCTGCAGCTGTGATCATGGTTCCAGACTTCGCCTGAGCTTCGATTATCAGTGTTAGTTGGCACATACCGGCGATGATACGGTTGCGAGCGGGGAAGTGGTACGGGCGTGATGATGTTCCGGGTGGGTGCTCGCTCATAATGCAGCCACCGGCGGCTATGATCTCGTGCGCGAGGTCCTCGTGGGCGCGTGGCGTGATGGACGGGTTGTCGACTCCGCCAGCGAGTACGGCGATCGTACGACCGCCGGCATCGAGCGTTGCTCTGTGTGCCTCGGCGTCGATGCCGTAGGCGAGCCCCGAGACGATCGTGATGTTGTGGCGCGCGAGCTCGGTGACGAGTTTCTTGGTTACGTGCTTGCCGTAGTGCGTCGCCTTTCTTGTTCCGACGACTGCAACGCAAACTTCCGGGTCCTCAGAAAGTTGCCCACGAAAAAACAGCCGTTCCGGTGGGTCGTGTATCTCCGACAGGAGAGTGGGGAATCGGCTGTCTTTATTTTGTAATATTTTTATTCTGTCGTTCATTTGGCTCCTGTACTTTAACGAGCATTTGGTCGACCTCGTGGGTCGCATGCTCGATAAGCGTTGGGAGGGCCGCTTTTTGATCATTAGTCCATCTCGCAAGAACGTAAGCGTCCATTGGCATTTTTTCTGGAGGTCGTCCGATACCGACACGAATGCGCCAGTAGTCTTTGGTGCCGAGCCTGTTATCTATCGACTTGAGTCCGTTGTGTCCGGCATGCCCGCCCCCGATCTTAGTCCGTATCTCGCCAAACGAGATATCCGCGTCATCGTGCACAACGATAATGCCGTCGTTCTCGATCTCGTAGTAAGCGGCGTAAGACTGCACAGCCTCTCCGGATAAGTTCATGAAAGTCTGGGGTTTCAGGAAGTGCACCTCGACTCCGTCTATGAATCGCTTAGACGATAGTGCCTTATGCTTCTTGTCGTCTTTCCAGTTGTCGACGAGCGTATCGAGTACGCTAAAGCCAATATTGTGCCGAGTATTCTCGTACTTGGGTCCAGGGTTTCCGAGGCCAACGACAAGTAGACGATTATGAGCGTTTACTTGGTCGGGAGTGGAAGTGGACGGGTGTTCCAATGAATCCGAATCTCTCTCGGAGTCGGTTTTCAAGGAATCGAAGATACGATGGATGAAGGACATCGGTACGTTTACCTTTAATGACAAGTTCGAACTTAGGTGGTTTTGACGCGATCTGCTTTAGTCGGAAGATAACAGGATGCGCAACACCTTTTCCACGAGCTGGTTTGTGCTTCACGATAATCTGCTTCAGGAATTTATCCAGAGCATTGTCATCGATGATGCGCTCGCGTTCTTTTACAATTGTATCAAATAGAGGGAATAGTTTGTGGATTCGCTGACGTTCTTTTGCTGAAACTGTCAAGATGGGAGCGAAAGGGATAAATGGGAGATGTCCACGTACGTAGTTCTCGTAATCACGAACAGCGTTCGTTTCCTTGTTGTCGATAAGATCCCATTTGTTTGCGACGACGATACACCCAACTCCAGCATCGCGGATAACTCCAGCGAGTCGTTTTTCTTGGTGATCGATCGGCTTCGTAGCATCTAGTACTAAAACGGCGATGTCGGCGTTACGCAATGTGCTCATTGTTCGTCGGACTCCAGTCTTCTCCATACCTTCTTCAATCCGAGCCTTTCGTCGCACACCTGCAGTATCGATGATGATGTAGTGCTTGTCATCGTATTCAACGAGCGTATCGTTTGGCTCACGTGTTGTGTGTGCGATAGGGGAGGTGATGAATCGTTCTTCACCAAGGATCGCGTTCACAATAGATGACTTTCCAACGTTCGGCTCTCCGACGATAGCGATGTGGGGTACTGTATTTTCTTTAAATAGCGGTAGGATCTTTCCTTGTTTTTCAAACTCCGCGAAAATATCATCAAGAAGATCTCCAAGACCAACACCTTTAACTCCACTGACAGGTCGTGGAAGCTCGAGTCCAGTCTTGTACCACTGAGGATCGTGTGCCTCTGATCGAATTGAAGCTTTCTCGGCTTTGTTTCCGAGCACAAAAACTGGTTGCTTAACATTCTGGAGAATCGCAGATATCTTGCTATCTTGTGGCAAGAGACCTTCCTTCATGTCTAAGACGAACAGGATGACGTCCGCTTCTTCGATCGCGATTTCTGTTTGACGAGTTATCTCTCGGTTGAACCCTGTGTCGTCCTCAAACTCAAGTCCACCGGTATCGATCAACCGAAACTGTCGTCCTCTCCAAAGTACCTTATCTTCTTTACGGTCCCGTGTAGTACCTAAAACAGCGGAAACCATGGCATGTCGCGTCTCTGTGAGACGGTTAAAGAGCGTGGATTTACCCACATTGGCTCGGCCGATAAGAACGGCTGTCGGTAATGTTGATTCTACGGCTTTCATGCGGATCGGCCTCCTGGGAGGTGTTATTGCTGTACAACGTTAACGTCGTACTAGATTTGCCGAATTTTGCCCTAAAACGACCAAAAAGTCAACTGCATCAGGGGTTCCGTCGCGTAATCCCTCATCTTCGAGGGCAATTGAGCGTGGAGTGATGCCATCAGTGAATAACCAGCCAGTTACAGTGGTTTCTACGTCTGCTTTTAGGTAGTCCTGGAGGGCTTTGAGCTCATCAGGGTGATTTCCCTCGGAAAAGTCGTAAATAACGGTGTGATCCCAGTCCCGAGTAGCCGCATTTGCAACAGAGGCAACTTCGAAGCCTTGTCCTTCGAGTAGCTGGGAGGTTCTAAAGGCGAGTCCATTTATCGCTGTCCCATTCTCGATACGGATCTTGACGTACTGTTCGATCGTCTGTGATGGGTTGATTGGATCGTACGATGGGTCTTCTTCAAAGATGTTGGCTGCAATCGAGCGTATTCCACTCCAGTCGTCGTTATCTGGAAGCAAGACGTACGCGCCATTCATGTGAGTCTCGTACAGCGGACTATCTATACTGTTATCCAATACGTAATGATGGATGTTCTCTTGTTCAAAGTCGCGCGCGAAAGATGAGAGTCGCACTAGCTCCCACGTTGAGAGGTTGGTGTCGATATTTTCTTTCACTGTTCCGATCAGGTTGCTAATTCGTTTTGGATTGAAGATGGTCTTTGCGGAAAATACTTTATCTTTGACGCCGAGCAATACTTTCTGCTGACGACGTGAACGCGCAAAGTCCGATCCTTCACCGTTGGTGCCGTGTCGCGATCGTGAGAACTGCAAAACAGTTTCACCATCCATGTGCTGCCAACCTTCTTCAAACGAGATCGTCTGCGTGAGGTGGTCCTTGGTAGGGTAGAGCGGGTCCGTGAAAGCAGTTTCCACGTACACGTCGATACCGCCTAAGTTGTCTATGAAATCCTCGAACCCTTGGAAGTCGATCTTCACGTAGTAGTGCATGTCTTGATTCAATAGGTCGCCAATGACTTCTGCGGCATATTCAGCACCACCACCAGTCTCCTCGACTTCACCAAAGTAGTTTGTGTGATTGATTTTTCGCCATCCGTATCCTGGAATTGGAATTGCAAGGTCGCGTGGGATAGACATCATCCCAACATCTCCGGTCGATGGCTTGTACGATCCATATATGATCGTGTCTGTAAGCTGAGCTCCATCATGTCCTGCACCTCCGATCCCCATCAGCAAAATGTTAACTCGGTCATTGTCCTCACCTTGAAGCAGCTTGTCTTCACTCGTAACCAAGGACGCAAACGTGCGGAAAAACCCACCACCTTCGGAATCGCTCGCGATCTCGGTCTTACTCATCGCAAAAGAAAATCCAACGCCTAAGAGCGCTATGATGGATAGAGAAAGAAAAAAATACCTCCCAAGCATCCAAGGTCGAGGTTTTGGATCTGGGTGGAGTTCAAAGTGGTCCTCCAAAAGATTGATGCGATTGTCTGACATTCAGGGGTAGTGTAGCGGAAAAACGTCTAGAAGGAAAGGGGGTTGATTTATTGTAAAATCCATGGTATACTGCGCTTATTCACACGTTTTATCACATGAAAAGCAAGAAACAGGAAGAGGAAAATGAAGACTCAGAGTTGCAGGAAGCAAGCTCTGCGATGATCAGGATTTTCGGTACTACCTTGGGTGGTATTTTGTTGTTTGCGATAGAGATTGTGCAGATTGTTGTAATCGCTGCTGCCATCATCATCCCGGTTCGATTTTTCCTCGTGCAGCCGTTCTATGTGAGGGGCGCGTCCATGGAGCCGTCGTATTACGATAGAGAATATCTGTTGATCGACGAGATATCGTATCGCTTTGCAGAGCCCCATAGAGGCGACGTCATCGTATTCCGATATCCCAGAGATACAAGTGAGTTCTTCATCAAGCGTATCATTGGTTTGCCGGGCGACACGGTTGACGTCAAGGGAGGAAAAGTGATAGTTACAAACGAAGAGAACGCGGCCGGTGTGATTCTGGAGGAAGAGTATACCGACCATATAGTCACGACCAACGACACTCATGTAAAGCTGAATCCAGATGAGTACTTTCTTCTGGGGGACAACAGGTCTGCGAGTTTAGACTCAAGGAGCTTTGGTCCAGTTAAGAAGGAATACATTGTCGGCAAGGTGTGGTTACGAGGGCTGCCGATAAGTGAGTTCTCAATGTTTGAGGGGCCCGTGTACGACGAGATAGTTTCAGAACAGATCAATTAAAAGCATATATGGCAACTGATAAAAAAGAAGAAGAGAAGCCGGTAAAGAGGGTTAAGACTCCGGAGACTCTGCGAGGAATGAAGGACATCCTTCCAGACGAGCAGATTTATTGGGAGTACTTCCGACGGAAGGCGAGAGAGATTTCTGCGGCGTATAGTTTTGGTCGCATCGACATGCCGATTTTAGAGGACGAGAAATTGTTTGTTCGCACCGTTGGAAAGCAGACAGATATTGTTGAGAAGGAGATGTACAACTTTATTGATAAGGGTGAGAGTAAGGTTGCGTTGCGACCAGAGGCTACGGCATCTGTTGCTCGTGCGTACATTAATCACGGAATGTTGAACCTACCTCAGCCTGTAAAGTTGTGGTACATGGGTCCAATGTTTCGATACGATCGACCGCAGTCAGGGCGATACCGACAGTTCCACCAGTACGGTTTGGAGGTTATTGGCGGACCAGACTCAGTAGTTGATGCACAGTTGATCTTGATCGCTGTTCGACTATTCGAGGATCTTGGATTGAAAGTGAAGGTGGAGATTAACTCTATTGGAACTGCAACGACTCGTCAGGAGTACAAGATTGAGCTTATTGCGTATGCTCGAAAGCACCGTAAGGAGTTATGTGAGGATTGTACGCGACGACTTTCAAGAAACCCACTTCGATTGCTCGACTGTAAGCAGGATGCTTGTCGAGTCATCATGAAAGACGCGCCTCAGATTATCGATTGGCTCGATGAAGACTCCAAGCAGCACTTCATGCAGTTGATTGAGTACTTGGACGAGATTAGCGTACCGTACGTTTTGAACCCACACTTGGTGCGAGGATTGGACTACTACAACCGAACAGTGTTCGAGGTTGTGCCTGATCGCGGAGACGATGCCGATCTTGGATCGCAGTCAGCACTTGCAGCTGGTGGTCGTTACGATGGACTCGTAGAACAGATGGGTGGGCGAGAGGAGACTGCAGCCGTTGGGCTCGCGGTTGGAATCGAGCGTGCTATTTTGGAAATGAAGCAGCAGGATGTTGAACCGCCTGCATTACCACGACCAGATATTTTCTTCGCACAGATCGGAGCAGAAGCTCGCCGTGCGGCGTTGCAGCACTTCGAAGACGTGCGAGCTGCAGGTTTCCACGTGGTGGAGGCATTTGGAAAGTCTAGCTTGAAGGGTCAGCTTGAAGCAGCGAACAAAGAGAACGCTCGTTTCACTGTGATCTTGGGACAGTTGGAAGTGCAGGATAACACCATTATCGTTCGCGATATGGAATCTGGTGCACAGGAGACTATTCCAATGGAGCAGATGATAGACTACTTGAAGAAGGAGATGGGGAGGAAGTAGAATTTCAATAAGAAAAGACGCATTTCGGTGCGTCTTTTTGATTGTGCCGAAGAATTTCTAGATTTTACTAGCGTTTGCTGGAGCTGCACCCCTCTGTCATGAGCGCTTCGCTGTATGACATCTCCCCTCCGGAAGGGGAGAACGAGCTGGTAGAACTAGAAACCAAGATGTCCTCCCCTTACCAAGGGGAGGTGCCCAAAGGGCGGAGGGGTCTGTGCTAGCAATGTCTGAGTTCTCTGGCTTTTTACGCTAACTCTAGCAACACCCTTGACGTACTGGCGCTATCTTGCTAGTATTCCACCGTTGAATTGAGAGAGAGAAAAATTATGGCATTTGATGTAAAACGAAAACAAGGCGAAAGTTTTGATGGAATGTTCCGTCGCTTTCAGCGCCGTGTGCAGCAGGGTGGTCTTATAAAAGAGATCCGCCGACGCAAGGTGCGAGATGACATCCCAAATAAAAATTTGGTGAAGTTTAAGAAAGTGCGTGGAATGAAGATTGCAACTAAGCGTGCCTGGTTGATTAAGACCGGAAAGGCTACTGAGCAAGATTTCCGCCGAAAACGACGTCGATAGTGTAAAGCGATCCGGCCCTTTGCGAAGGGTTGGGTCGTTTTCTGTTATAATAGAGGGGAGATAATTTTCGATTTTCGATTCGGCAATTTTCAATTGATTTTCCAATTTTGCAATTGATCAAATGGTCAATTCACATAGAATATAACTGTTCATCTAGAAACCTATGAAATTACAAGATCAGATTCAGGATAAGCTTAAGGCGGCAATGAAGCTTCGTGACGCCGATGTGGTTACAACTCTTAGAGGTGTTCAGGCGGCGATCAAGAACAAGGCGATCGATATTGGTCGTGATCTTGAAGATAGTGAGGTTATTGATGTGCTGAAGACCAGCTCAAAGCAGTTGGCTGACGCCATGGAGGACTTTATCAAGGCTGAGCGAACAGATTTGGTTGATAAATCAAAAAAGGAGCTCGAATTGCTTAAAGAATTTCTACCAACTCCAATGGAGCGCGCGAAGATTAAGGAGCATGTGATAAAGCTGGCGACTGAAGTTGGAGCAACGACCATGAAAGACATGGGGAAGTTGATGGGGGCTGTGATGAAGGCGGTTGGAGCAGCAGCTACCGGAGACGATGTTCGTGCAGAGGTTGAGGAGTACTTGAAAAATGGCGAGAAGAAATAGGCCTCTTGCAGGGGGCTGGGGAATATAGGTCTTATAGGACGAATAGGGCCTATGTTTAAGGCGGCGGCATTGTGCCGCTGTTTTTTTTCTGCGGCTGGGAACTTGTCCCCAGTATTCGCTTCTGTAAGCGAGTGAATTCAGGTAAAATAGAACCATTCTTGGCCATTTTCCATGCTTAAACTGGCACGGCAAAATATGCGCACACTGTTTTTCATCACAGCTTCGGCTTTGGTGTTGTATTTCGTGTTGGGAATAGACGTTGTTTCTGCGCAGGTAGCAGACCTTGCAACGGTTGGTGCTGAGACAGGACTTGGTACAGAGGACCCTAGGATTGTGATCGCGCGAATCATCAGGATCGCACTTGGATTTATCGGAGTGATTGGTGTCGTGCTTATCATGTACGGCGGATTCATTTGGATGACAGCCGCAGGGGACCCTACAAAGGTAGAGAAGGCGAAGAAGATTTTGATCAACGCCGCTATCGGAACTACGATCATCCTTGCTTCACTTGCAATCACTCAGTTCATCTTGGGCCAGCTAATGGCGGCCACAGGTTTCGGTGACGGTTCGGCATTCGATGGAAGTGCGGAGATCATTGATCCATTCAGTCAGGCGCTTGGAAATGGAAACCTAGATTCACATTACCCACCTCGTAATGCGGTGGATATTGCGCGTAACACAAATATTGTTGTTGCTTTTAAGGTGCCTATCTACGCTGGATCTGTTATGACCGGATACACGGGGGATCCTACAGCTGTGTTGCCGATCGATGCTGACGCTGTGAAGATTTACGATTCAAGTCTTGGAGACTCTGCGGCGTTAACGAACGTCAACGTGGCGATCACGCCAAACCTAAAGTCTCTCGTGTTTGATCCGCAGGAGTATCTGGGTAACTCAGTTTCGAATACAAACTACACGGTAGAGCTCTCAGACGATATTCTTCTTGATGATGGTGGCACTCCTGGTGACTCAGCGATTAGCTCGGGATATGAGTGGCGCTTCGGAGTATCAACTGAGATAGATGTGACCCCTCCAAAGGTCACGAGCGTGATTCCGTTTGTTGACTCAACGAATCCGCGAAACATTTTGATACAGATAAACTATTCAGAGGCCGTGAATCCAATTTCTGCTTCTGGTTACTACCCAGATCCAGGACCTTCGCCGAACTTTACAAAGATCAAAGTGGAAAACAATGCAATATTGTTCCCGGCTGATCCAATCGTCGCGGGAGAATGGTCTCTAGTAAATCAGTTCCAGTCGTCGGAGTTCGTGTCTAACACTGCTTGTGGAACAAACTCGTGTGGCGAGACTATATATTGTTTGCCGCCCGATTCGGCGTTGACGGCGACCATATTGGCGGCGTCGCTAGGAGCCGAGCCTCCAGCAGCACTCATCCCGGCTGATGGAGTGGTGGACATGGCGGGGAACTCGTTAGACGGAAGTGGAGACGGGATCGCGACGGGACCTTTGACCGACTCATACACATGGGACTTTGCGACGACAGATGAGATCGTGCTCATTGAGCCGAAGATAGTGTCAGTAGTACCAACGTTCAACCCGGGAGACCCTGCAGCAAACGTAGCGTTCGACCAACCGATCTCTGTAACGTTCGACCAGTTGATGTCACTATCGACAATGAACTCGGACAACGCGTTGTTGCGATCGCCGTCGCAGCGGTTGTGGTTTACCTTCTTCTCCACTATTGAGGAGATTTCAGATCCGAGCGGTCCGACGCCGGCTAATCCGACTGGCTTGATTAACGTAACTCAGACAGGGATCAACCACGGAATTTTCACTGCTGATCAGGTATACGGTGGCGAGATCACATCTGGAGTACGCAGCATCTATCAGAACTGTTACATCCCATCAAAGAGTGTCACTTGTACCGGAACCGGAGACAACTGTTGTCATGACATCGCACAGTCTGGGCAGTGTAGCTATCCTGAATACACATTACCTTCGTCGTAAACTATGAAATGGCAAAAGTCACATTTTTACATGATGCTAGTAGCTGGGCTTATGCTCGGTGGCATTTTGCTATTTGGTGACTCTGCTTTGGCGCAGGTAGACGCTGGGCTCACGGGAATCGATACTGGCCTTGGAAACGCAGATATACGATCAATCATTGCTAACATTATTCGGTCACTTCTTGGATTCCTTGGCGTCGTGGCGGTTGTGATCATCATGTACGGTGGGTTGGTATGGATGGGTGCAGGTGGAAGAGAGGAGAATGTTCAGAAAGCTCAAAAGATTATTGTAAACGGAGCGATTGGCTTGGTGATCATCTTGTCGTCACTCGCGATCACACAGTTCCTGATTAACACAATTGGTGGTGCTACCGGACTCGCTGTTACATCGACATCTTCAACGGGGCCTACGCCTCCAACGGGTGGAATTCCGTTCAACACGGGATTCTCTTTGCTGTCAGTAGCTCCAACTGGAACTATTCCAATTAGAAATGCTCAGGTGCGAATCCGATTATCGTCGCCAGTAGACCGAACCACTGTTGCAAGTAACGTCGTTGTCCGTCCAATTGGTTCGACTACGCCAGAACTCGGCGCTATCGGATACGACGCGAGTGACACGATTATCACATTCAACCCGTCCACCCCTTGTCCAAACCCTAATGCTAGCGAAGGATGTTTTGACTATGACACGGTTACAGATGCGGGCGTGCCTTACGAGATATTGTTGTATGGAGGTTTGCGAGGAACGAATGGGTTGTCACTATCATGTGGACCTGCAGGATGTAACCCAGCGGGCACCTTTGTCACTGGACCATTAGTTGACCTGACTCCACCTGTCGTGAGCATTACGTTCCCAGCGAATGGCGCAGGCGTTAGTTTGAACCCGGCGGTGCCAATCACTGTTCAGGTTACAGATGACTCTGGAGTGGCTGATGTCGAGGCTTTGGTGGACTTGGTCACAGTGGGAACGGACGGGCCATTGGTAACTTCTCCTACTTTTGCCGCGACTATAACGTGGATCGATTCTGGTTTGATCTCACAGTCCGTACATAACATTGACGCACAAGCAACCGACTTGGCCGGTCGTTCTGCAACCGCTGCTGGCATTTCCGTTACTGCGCGACCAGCACACTGTTTTGATGGTATCGCAAACTTTGGCGAAGATGATCCTCCAGGAGACTGTGGAGGGGACCCTACGAGCCTCGATTATTGTGGCGCGTGTGCCGATGTTGAATGTTTCGTAAATGACGATTGTGCAGGTGACCTGCAGTGTGTTGATGGTAGCTGTACATTGCTTCCAGAGATTCTGGGCGTTGTACCTGCAGACGGAGCAGTGGGGAACTATATTACGATTTCTGGAGTGAACTTTGGAAACTCCACCGGTTCTGTTCGATTCCTAGGTGATCCAAGTGACCCGGCTGATGATTTGACTGCTGGTTTGGCGTGTTCAAACTCGTGGGCGGACGATGAGGTCATTGTCGAGATCCCAGACCCTACGGTTGTGGGTCTTACAGCATCAACTTACCCTATTGGACCAATCGAGATTGGCATCTTTAATGGAGAGGTTGATGCGACTAACGATGCGAATGGACCGATAGTTGATTTTGAAATTAATACGATTGAGCGACCAGGCCTTTGTGGCGTGACTCCAGGGCAAGCGGCCACAGGTGACGTGGTGACTTTGGAGGGAACAAACCTTGGTGACGGCACGGCGTCGTATGTCTTCTTTGATGTTGCGATCGTGTCGGCGATATCAAGTTGGACAGATACTGCAATATCGCTCGCGGTTCCAACACTTACACTCGATCCGTTTATCAAGCCAGTTGTTGTACAAAAGGGTCTTGAGATTTCAAATCCTGTAAATTTTGGAATTGACCCTCCAGATCTTGGTCCAGTACCAACAATCCAATACATCGATGCATCGTCAGCGGCCATCGACGGAATGGTTACGATCTTTGGGTCAAACTTTGGATTCTTGGAAGGTAACGTCGTATTCACGGACCCTACAACTGGACGTATCGCATATGGAAGCAACGATTTTCCTGCTGAGTGTGCAGGTGGCACATGGGGAACATCGAGCATAACCATCAAGGTGCCAAACGAGTACAACCCAGTTGATGCCGTTCAGCCTTTCGCGCCCGGCGACTTTAACGTGCACATTGTAAGAACTGATAGTGCTGCGAGTGAAGCGGTCGGCTTTGAGGTTGTATCTGGCGCTCCAGGTCCAGGAATATGTAGGGTTACACCAGTATCGGGACCGGAGAACGTTGTTGTAGACGTTTACGGAGAATACTTTGGAGCGGCAACCGACACAGTATCGTTTACAGGTGGAAATGCGGTGAATATGCCAATGTGGACGGACGAGCACATTCAAGCGACAGTGCCATTGCTGGCAACCACAGGACCAATGACGATAACCGCTGGAGCTTTGACATCGAACCAGGTGGCGTTTGAGGTGGGTGAGTGTGCAGTATCGCCAAACTCATGTCAGACAAACTACCGATGTTGTTCAAGCTCGCTCACGTGTGAGCTAATCCTCGGAGATAACAGTGAGTGTGACTTGGCTGTGCCAGATCCAACAAACTATCTCTTTGAGTGGGTGACCGGACCAGTTCCTGTTGTGCCACGTGTCAAGATTGCCTGTGAAGGTTTGTCGATTATAAATAGAACAGTTAGTCCGACACCGTGGAGCGGACGTACAGGTGGAGATGCGGTTTGTACAAACGCGTTGATCGCTGCTGAATTCACAGTGAATGTGGACAATGTTAGTGCAACAACGGTATTGATTGAAGAATGTACGAGCTCTGATCCTGAAGATGTCTGTGGAACCGTTGCTCCGGTACCTGGAGCCTTCACGATCCAGCCAAACCGCTTTGAATACGACCCTACAGACCTAGATCCTTCTACTACATACCAGATCACGATCACGACCGGAGTGACTGCTGCAGGTGTAGGTGGCTTGCCGATGGCGGCTCCTTTCCAGTACCAGTTCACAACGCGTAATACCGATGACCCGTGTGAGGTTGAGGCGGTTACTATTTTCCCTGGGTCGCACACGCTTACCGAGTACAAGAACGCTGACGCGGATACTTTGGGCAACGAGAATGTTGCGTTGTCAGCAACGGGAATTGGTGATGACATTTGTGTATTGTTAGACCTCGATGGTGAGACCATTGACTGGACAACAGCAAACAACGCGGTAGTGCCCGGTCCATTTGCAGTTGAACTTGAAGCGCTCGATGAGGCCTCCGATCAGCTCGTTGTAGCTCTTTCTGAGACTGTGACATCGGCCGTATCCGTTATTGCAACGTTAGTTGAGCAGCAGGTATTCGGATTCAGCTTGATAAACGTCAGCTTTACAGATCCAGCGGTGCAGAACTTCTGGCCAAACTGTCAGACTGCATGTATTAACGCACAATTGGGTGCGCAGTTTAACGTAGAGATGGATGACTCAACGTTGACTTCGTCTACGGTTCACTTGGAGGCGTGTTTGGACGAGCTTTGTGTAACGGCCGACAACACACCAATAGCAATAACACTTCCTCCCCTTACAAATGAAGGCAAGGATCAGATTATCGATCCTACACCGGAGCTTGTTGCAGGAACTTTTTATCGGGTAACGATTGACGACGAGGCGATGAGTGCGTCAGGTGTAGCGCTAACCGACCTAAACTACGGTGATAGTTTCTCTTGGGTATTCCGAGTGAGTCCAGAGGGTGAGCTATGTACCGTGGATCACGTTGTAACGTCACCTCCTGCTGCTACTTTGCAGGTAATTGGCGAGCGACAGACATACTCGTCAACACCTTACGGACCACCAGACTCGTGTTCTGAAGGTGGTCAGCGTTTGGAATGGTCGTCGTACGACTGGGCTTGGTTGTCTAGCGTTACAGACACCGCATTCTTGCTTGGTACAACGACTCCAGGTGATTACGACCTTGGTCAGAGCTCAATATGTAACGGTTCGTGTTTGTTGAATGGTTCAGAATCTGGCGTTTCCGTCTGTGGAAATGGTGGAGCTTGTAACTTTGACTCTGAGTGTGACGATAACGAGACGTGTTCCGGTTCAGGTCACTGTATTGAGTACGGTGAGCAGTGTGATGACGGAAGTCCGTTCGATCCGCTAAACCTCGATGGTTGTTCTGCGACATGTGTATGGGAGGGAACACCTGCGTGTACGGTCTCCGCCTGTTCTCTAACAGGCACGAGTTGTGTTACCGATCTTGAGTGTCAGTACGGAGATGCGAACTTCTGTGAGGAGATCGCCGACGGAGACGATGCTTGTGCGGTTACGGGTACTGTTTGTACCGACGATGATGATTGTGAAATTACAGGAGGAGTTTGTGAATATACTGGAAGTGACTGTTGTGGAAATGGAGTTCCAGATGCTTTTGAAGAATGTGAAGATAGTAATGTAGAGGGAGGCGATGGTTGTTCTGCACGATGTACGAACGAAGGAGCTGCTCCTGTTGGTGCTACGTGTGGAAACTGGGACGTTGCACACAGCTCAATTAACGGAGGCGAGGAATGTGACGACGGAAATACACTTGGCGGAGATGGTTGTTCTGCAGCGTGTATTTGGGAAGGTTCAAGTTCTGTAAGCCTTGGAGTTTGTGGAAACGGGTTCATTGAGCCGGGCGAGGAATGTGACGACTCGAATACTGTTAATGAGGACGGATGTACGGATCGATGTTTATTTGATGGAGGGATTGCATGTGACCCAACTATCACATCACCTTCAAACTGTTGTGGAAACGGAACGAAAGAGATAGTGAACTTTGAGCAGTGTGATGGTGACGAAGGGTGTACATCGTCATGTCTCTTGAGAGGGTCGTCGATCGACTACACGATACCTTCAATTTGTGGGGATGGTTCAGTGGATACAGGTGAGCATGCGCTTTGTGAAGGTACTGTAGGAGACGGGCGGGTTGATGGATTGCAGTATGCAGAGGTGTCCGCATCTCTTGCTGATCAGGCGGTACCTGCGAACGGTTTTTATACAACAGATATTACGGCTACAGCTTTGGTAACTCCTCCAAAGTCGAATGCTGCCGTTTTGAGCGTTGAGTGTTCTTGCGAACAGTCGGATGAGTGTCCAACTGGTGGCGTTAGCTACGCTTGTGGCGTTGCGTCCGGTTGTTGTTCCGCGCGTCCAGATATGCCAGTGTTCCAACCTGTTAACGGGGCTGCCGAGCAGTGTCGAAACGTTGAGATACGAATTATATTTGATGAGTTGATGGATCATGGTTCGATGTACGCCGATGAGACGATCATAGAGGCAACGGAAGACGATCCTGAGGAGAGGATCCCTGGTGACGTGAATATTCTTCTTGAGAACATGACTGCTAACTCAGAAGTGGCATGTGACGCCTTGGATTCGCATGTTTATCTCGCGAAGGCCATCGTGAACTTTGAGTTCTTGCCACAGTTTGCAAACAACTGGTTGACCGAGGCGTTGCGATGGGTGCGGCCAGAGGCGCGCGCGCTTCCACAGGGTTGTTTTGCCAATGCGACACCGGTAGCAACAGATATCGATGGTCACACAGAGGTAGTACTGCGATACACTGCAGCACTTGCACCAGACGCAAGTTACACGATCAGGATCGTTGGTGACGCAAACCCATTCGACGCTATCGAGGAAGGTGTTCGAACTGCCGCAGGTGCTGGATATAACGCAACCGGAAATGCGGATGCGATCATGTATTCGTCGGGATTCCTTACGCAGTCCGAGATTTGCGAGCTCAACTACGTGAACGTGCTAGATACAGATGGAAATGCGGTTTACTTTGAGGCTGATGATGTGCATACGTTCCAGGCTTCTGGAATGTCACAGCAGGGGAATCAGGTGGTTTCTATCGTGCCTATCACGGGAGTATACGACTGGGATTACGAATGGTACGCACCAACTGAGACAGACATCGTAGCTATTGATGATGACGGGATTGGAGATGAAGAGGAGATTGCTAGTTTGCAGACAACGGGAATGGAATATGTCTCGGCGACAGCGACTATAACTTCGGATTCCTTCTTTACGCCAACTACTGTTGGAGACGAGGTTGGAACATCTCAGTTGGCTCAGGTTCATATTTGTGAGATTCCTTGGCCTGGTGACATGGACGGTGATGATGAGTTTGATCAATTCCGTGATATCGACACGAATGTTATAGGACTTTCACCTCCTGGTCAGTACACGAACTTCCAAACTGGATATTGTCGTGCAGTTACAGCACCCGTACCTCCAGAGGCACCTTCAACTGTTGCAGCGGCTTTGAATATTTCATCGGCGAATGCGCAGGCAGTTGATGTCCTACCTAACTTTATAATTTCCGAGCCATCATCGTTCACACGAACAGATGTTGTTCGTGAAATATTCTTGCGACATCCTAGTGCGCCAGAAGTTATTGGTATTCGAGTTCTTGAAAACCCAGACTTCATGCCGCTACCACAGTGGTATGCAACGGAAGGATTCTCGGGGGCACCAAAGGCTATAGAAGTTAATGGCTACAACGCTTTGCTCGATGGACGCACTACTTATATCAACGGAGTGAACCGCACGGTTTCTGGAAACCTTGAGCCTTTGATTTACGTGATTTCTTACAGCGAAAATGCCGGTCCCGACACGGTGAACATTTTCAACCAGATAATTAGCAACTTCAGTCTCCATGCATCCGAGACGGTGATTCAGACAGTTACGAACCTTCAGGTGTGTCTCGATGGTTCAGGCGCGTCGATTGACCCAGCTGGTCCAGCGCTATTCGTTGGATGTTCATCGGATATTGAGTGTATCGAGAAGACAGCTGATTTGACTGCGACGTGTGACGCCGACGTGAACAAGATTCGACGAGACTTGTCTCGATTCGAAGACTTCCGAACTGTAGAGGCTATCGTTTCAAACTACGGTTCAACTCACCGCCATTGTTCAGCAACTACGAACTTGATCTGTATCGAGGACGACAACTGTCCAGCTAACGAGACATGTAACGCAGATGTTCCATTGCTCGATGCAGGAACATTCATCCGTGGTTGGTCTACGAGTGCGTGGCCATCATGGGCAGCAGAGCTTGGGAACGAGCTTGCTTCCGGTTTGCCAACAGACCCAGTGAACCAATTCGGATACTGTACGCCGCAGCCAGGTGTATGTGCATTGAATGCTGCACTTTCATGTAACAACGATGACGACTGTGAGGTTGATGAGGTTACAGATACCTGTTTGAACGCGGGATTTGATGCTGCAACATGTTGGGATGGCAACGAGTCAATCCACCAGTGTCCAGCAGACACTCACGTATACCGATACCAACGAGCAGGAATAGAGGCTTACACGCTTGCGGTTGATCTTGAGGCTACTGCATTCCAGTGGAGCAGTCAGTTCGCTCCTCTCGCTTTAACGAATCCAACAGATGCTCAGGCAACATTTACTCTTGGTGGATTCAACGCGCTATCGTTCACGACCGTTCCGAATACTTGTGATGGATTGATTAATTACGGAGACTCTGGGGTTTGTGGAGACGGCGTGCTTGGAGAACTGTCGACTGGAGGTTCAGAGGTATGTGAAATTGGGCAGACGAGCGTAGAAACGTGTACTACGACCTTACCCAACTCTACGACCGTTGTTCCTGGTGTCCAAGTCACGACATGTAACGACAGCTGTTCAGCATTCATATCGACTGCAACAGAATGTATACCTTTCTCTTGTGGAAATGGAGTTGTTGAAGGTGTGTGTCAAAACAATACGGGTATCGCATGTTTGTCGGATCCTGTTTGTGGAAGCGATGGGCCGTGTAAGTTTGATATTTCAATCACCGGTGTTGAGCAGTGTGATGATGGTGAGTTCAATGGACTCTACGGATTCTGCGGAACAGACTGTACAAATAACTCAACTACATCATTGCAATGTGGAAACGGAGCAGTAGAAGGACCTGAGACTTGTGACTGTGGTAACGACCCAAGTCCAGCCGCTCTGGCAGCAGCAGGATGTACGGCAGTAAATGGAACTTACGAGATTAATGGAAATAACTGTGCATGGGATTGCTCCGGACCTGCGCCTCGGTGTGGAGACGGTATAGTAACCAGCGATGAGCAGTGTGATACGGAGTTTGATTCATGGGAAGGTGCATTGTGTACAGGATCGTCGCCAACACGATGTACGGTGAACTCGGACTGTCCAACTGGTCAGCTATGTGGAAATGACTCTACGGTTGTAGACCCTACAATCCAGGCGTGTCCTCAAGCAGGATTCTGTGCCGGTGGTGATCACCCTGGTGACCCTTGTGACGAGGCTACAGGAAACTTGGTGTCTGCTTCAGGGAACTGTTCGGATGCAACTACCACCTTCGGAAATCCAGGTTCTTGTACAACATTCGATACTATACGAACACGATCATGTAACTTGCCATCGACTACGCTTCAGTGTAACTGGGCATCATGGTCTGGTTGTGAGCAAAGTGGGGCTTGTGGAAACGGAGTCCCAGAAGCAGGGGAGGAGTGTGACGACGGTAACAACATTAATACAGATAGCTGTTCGAACGTCTGTCTTGATAACGTTTGTGGTGATGGATTCTTGAATCCAAGCACAGAGAGCTGTGACCTAGGGTCAGCAAACGGTGAACTCTGTGATCCGGGTTACAACGGAACATGTAGCTACTGTACGCCATCATGTTCATACCAGACTGTGACAGGTGGTTATTGTGGTGATCTGGAGCCTCAGCCTGAAGGTGGTGAGATTTGTGATGGTAGTGCGCCGTTGCATTTAGTGGTAACCACGACAGACGGCAGCTTAGAGGTAGGAGATGTCGGAGGCGTCTGTTATGCAGCTGGCGCTGAGAGTGATACGGATGGGAATGGAATTTTCGAATCACAGTGCCGACCTATAGGCGCGTGTAACGGAGGAGAGGATAATGGGGAGACATGTGTTCCGGGATTTAGCTATATTAGCGCACTTGGTCAGCCATCCTTAGCTTCGTCTCTAACGGGATGCGCAGATTCAAATACATGTGTGACTCAGCAGTGTGACAACAGCTGTGGTTCTGCTTGCCCGTTTAACTACCAGACTCTTTACGCACAAGCTACCGAGTCTTGGACAGAAACAGACTCACCTTTGGTTGGAGCAGGCCCAGTTGATACGGTGACCCTGTTCAGTTCATCTGCTGCTGGAACATGTTTCAGTGTAGATAATGAATACAATGGGATTGCTTGCCATACAAGCTACACTTGTGGAGCTGTAGGAACTTGTGATTTCAATCTTGCGCCTGACTTCGCCGAGCTGACAGTACCGGAGTGTTCAGTCGCGTCAGGGTTACAGGCGGATGTAAGCTTTGACTTTGATTACCGACCTTTGGAAGTGGTGTTCGTGCTCGATTACTCTGGGTCAATGAACGCAGGGATGGTCCTGAATGAGTGTACCGGCAATAGCACATGTAGCCTCACTCCTAGTGAGAGCTGTACAGATGATGACGATTGTACCGTTCAGGCTCCTACTCGAAGAACAGCAATGGAGTCTTCTCTAGAGACCGCTGTCGAAAAAGTCTTCGACGAGTATCCGGGAAGTGCTGTGAGAGTCGGATTGGTCACATTTGGACGTTCCGGAAGTGGACTTGATCTGGATGAGCCAGTTCAGAATGACGACGATTTCCCTTGGAACGATACTGATAGTATTCAAGATGAGTATGACTCGTTATATGTAGGACCCGGCCCTGATGCAAACAATCCTGCAACAAACATAGATTGTCTCAACGAGCCTTACAGAACAACGACATCAGATAATCGATATGATTATGATCTGCCGGATGAATGGTTCCAGATAGAGGGTGAAGGAAACGGCAGTTCGGACACAGAAGATCATGAGAATTCTGCTGCTTGTATACACTTCTGGCCAGACGAGGACGTTGATGATGTCATTGGGGCGATCGCTACATTGCCCAACGCCGGTGGTGGAACACCTACTGCGGCAGGGCTTAATCGTGCGATGTACATGTTGCAGCAGTTCCCTGCATCTCATGAGCGAGTAATCGTCTTGATGTCAGATGGGGCTCCTTACTGTGCGAATGGTGGTACGAACGATCTATCAGATCCGACTGTTAACCCTCCAACATATTCCAATGGAGACCCTGCTACAGCTGGACCTCCTAGCTCAAGACATCCAGACTGTGGTCAGGTTGCAACGCGCGTGTTCAAGTACTCGGGAGACATAAAGAATCAGGGAATGAAGCTTTACTCTGCGCTATTCATGGACGCGACGTCTAGTAATGCGTCTGGCAACGCCCGACGTGCGGCACGATCATTCGAAATCTTCTCAAGTGACTGTAGCGTGCAAAGCAATGTATATGTACACGGTGTCGACGGAATTGATCCACTACCTCAATTCCAGATCGATGAGGCGACCCCTACTTTCGCATATACAACTGATGCCTATTACGGACTTGAATTGGGCAGTTCGAATTGGCCTTATAGCAACACTACGTACAATCCATATCAGTCATCATCAACTGGTACGCTGAGATACGGTAGGTACAAGAATACAAGTTGTAACGATCCAATGGTCTACTCATATACCGGTATTGACACGGATTCCTTCGATGATATGTTTGATGCGATCGTAGATAATATCGTGGGTACAACCGTGAACTTACAACCTGCATCCGGAGGAAGTGTTTCTTCCGTAGTGATTCCAGGCATCGGAGTATCGATTCCATTGCCTCCAGGATTTAAGTGTGAGACGGATCCTCAGGATATTGACGTAAGTGTAGACTTTGCGGGAGATGGAACTGTGACGATTGGCAACTTCCGATTCTTGCACTGTTCAGAATAGTATGGCAACACGACAACAAACAATATTACGCATCGGGATCATCGGCGGGGCACTGCTGTTGATCCTGGTTGTGGTTATAGTGGTAAGAAACATGTCCATCGTTAAGCAAAGTGCGAGTGAGGCGGAGCAGCGCGATAGGATGCATCAGATGGTTAACGGTTCTCTTGCATTGTGTGACGACGATCCTTATCCGAGCGCGTGTAGAAGTCAACTGGTGAATAAGCAGGCTCGCGAGTATAAGTCCTCAGAGATGTGTGAGGTTCTGGAAGGAGAGGAGAGGGTATCCTGCGTTAATGTAGTGGTCAGAGAGACCTTGGACGCAAAAGACTGCTCGATACTGAAAGGTGACGAGCGTAGTACGTGTAAAGATCATGTAATCAACTTGGCAGCACAAGATAAACTGGAGCTCGTTCTGTGTACTGGAATAGAGGGACAGGCTGAGCGCGAACTATGTACGAGCGTTGTGACAGATATGATCGTTGATTCGGGCAGGTGTGTTGAGCTTGGGGTCG
>JABIWD010000055.1 GCA_018701105.1 Candidatus Uhrbacteria bacterium
CCATGAGAAGATAACATCGCTCTTCTCGTGAAGCGTTGCAGTTACGACTGAGATAAAGCTCCAGATTGCGCTGATAGGAACGTGCCCGTTGAAAACCTCTCGAGTCGCATCCTTGTTCCACTCGATCAACGTTGGAGAGATCTTTCGCGACACGATCAGTCGATCTCCGCCAATCTCCTCACTGGTCAATCGAATCGACTCAGCGTCCTGCACTGCGAATAAGCTTGGCTTTATTCCTTGCTTCTTCAAAAGCTCAGCAGTAACAATAGAGTCCTTTCCTCCACCAATCGGTGTCATTACTTCTCCTGTAAGCTCGTCAGATCCTGTGATCTCGGGCTCACTCAAGCTCGCATCATACGGAAAGTGAACCTGGTCGCGGTAATCTATATCATTCTTGTAGTAAAACTCGCCAAGACCCTTTGTGTAGATCATGTTCCAGAAATGGGCTTGGGTTCGAGTAAGCGTTCCACTGTTTATGGTGATGTTCTTTGGACAGAGCATCTTCCAGTAGCTGAGACCGGTGACGAGGTGCAGATTGAACAGGGCGCGATCAAGATCATCGTCGTTCACCTGAACCATGTCAGCGACAGGGAACACAAGCGTCTCGTCAAAAACCGTCTCGTCTATCTTGTATCTAAAAACAGCCTCTCCGGAGTCTGGGTTGAATGTGTAGGAATCGAATACAAATGAGTTGTCTTGAAATGCTTTCATGAGTCTATTTTATCATAGTATTGCTTTATGTTGGTCTATATTTGAGCGCCTGTCAATCTCGTGTTATCATAGCGCCAGTTATGTCACACGAGATAGAGAAAAAAACGATTTTCCGCCTTCACCTCATCATTGGGGTGATTGTTTTGTTATTTGCGTTGGTAGCTCTAGTGGTCCAGGTTGTGGATAGAGAGGATGATGTTGAACCTGAGCCGGAGAGAGTAAGTGAGTCGTCGTTTGAAGGAATCGACGGGTCGTTAACCGTGTTTGCATTCGATTTAGTTGCAGGTGCGTACAAGACGTATCTAGATGATACAGAGGTCGAGGAGGTCGTGGAGTTTGAGGCATGGTTAAGTGAGCGGTCGGACATACTGCCGCAAACTGACACGTACCAACGGCAGATCCAGTATCGTGCTGGAGAGGCAGAGTTGGAGTTTGTGCTTTTCAGTGCAGGCGAAGATAACGAGATTGACACAATTGACGATTACATAAAAACATATACATATGAGCCGACTGCAGGAAACTTATAATGAACTTCAGGTTGCCAAGCACGAGCTGCGTGACTTGAACAAGATGCTTAAGGACGAGCTTGCGAGCTCTGCGAAGTACCAAGAGCTCGTTGCCGAGTCCAAGGTGCTGCGAGAGCAGAAGAAGAGCATCGAGAATGATATAAAGTCTAATGCTTTGAAGGATGCGCAGAGAATGGATGACCTTAAGCTTGAGATTGCGAGCTTGAACGAGCTATTGTCCGATCTGTCGCTCAATATGTACATTGCAAAGGAAACAGTGGAGATAATGGACGAGGCGAACCAGCGATGGGTGCCAAGTTTCAAGGTTGCCTTTAAAAAGGACTAATACCTTGACAAAAGCCGGGATTTCTGGCTAAGTGTGGCTATTATGCTAAGTGACATTAAAGTAAAAATGATTCGGGAGCTGAAGACCAAGAAGGGTCGTGTAAAACACGGCCTTTGTCTTGTTGAAGGTCAGAAGTTGATCGACGCTGCGGGTGACGCGGTGGACTTTACGTTTAGTCGCGAGGACCGCATGGACTTCGAAGACTTCATGACAACGGAGACGCCTCAGGGAATCGCTGGGATCGCAAAGGTTCCTAAGTTTACGATTGACGAGGTTTCATCGAGCTCGACGATCGTTGTACTCGATGGCGTGCAGGATCCCGGAAACGTTGGGACGATCTTGCGATTGTGTCAGGGATTCGGAGCGTCACTCATACTCATTGAGTCAGTCGACGTTACAAACTCAAAGGTTATCCGAGCTTCAGCTGGTGCTATGTTCCATGTGCCTTGGGTAACGGTAGCTCGACCAGAAGCCGTTGCGCTTTTGGAGGGATTAAAGAAACCTATTTATAAAATGGAGGTTGGAGGAGAAGGATCATCGATCCCAGTCGAGCCCAATGCGATCTTGATCGCTGGTTCTGAAGGACAGGGAATTACACTCGATGTTCAGGGAGAGTCGGTTACGATTCAGCACGATGCTAAACTCGAGTCCCTGAACGTCGCAAACGCATTAGCTATTGTTTTATACGGAAGATTCAATGCTTCCTAAAAGGATCCCCAGGTGGGATCTTTTTCTGCTATACTTAAGACATTATGAACAAGTATTTAGACAGTCTCCTCAAAGCCGTTAAGAATCCAGCTACTTGGCCCGAAGATGGTGAGAAGATTAAGGTAAGTCGGCCGGGACGAACGGCTGGTTTTGCGTATGAGAAGGTTCGCAATGCAGTTGAGTACGAAGAGGAGCATTTGTTGCGACGAAACGCGATATTGAGAATCTTGATGCGTCGCCATACTGGAGAGACTGAAACAGAGATGACGCGTGGGCAGTCTTTGCTGACTGAGCTGATTTGGGCTAAGCATCTGCCAAACGACAAGGTGCCTGCCACATTGATAAAGAAAGTTGATGCAATTTTGAAAAAGTACGATACTTTGCTCGAAGC
>JABIWD010000042.1 GCA_018701105.1 Candidatus Uhrbacteria bacterium
CCACCTATGGGATTCGAACCCATGACCTACGGTTTACAAAACCGTTGCTCTAGCCAACTGAGCTAAGGTGGCAAATTGTAAAGCATCGAAATAGTACAGGAATCCACGATCTGAGTCAATGTCACATCAGGATCGTCATCATATCATTGGAAAAACAAAAAGACGAGCCATTCGAGCTCGTCTTTTTATATCTTTATCTCTTACCGAACGTATTCTACAGTAACTCGGTCACCGTAGATTGGGTAATCTGGAACAATGTTAATTGCACTGATCCAGGCGCCAGAGGTGTTACCAACCACTCCTGGTCCGTATCCATCAGGATTAACAGAAGCCATTATAGTATCGCCCTCTTGAGCTTGATCGCTCAAAATTGCGCGCACGCTCATAGTGCTCCAATTACTGTCTGATATATTCCAATCTAGTCCGCTGAACTTTACAAGTCCATCACTGCCGACGAATCCTTCTCGAGCAATAGCGGGTCCATCGTGAGGAACGAACGCAATATCGAGATATGAAACAGCCCCGATATCTCCCTCTAGAAGGATGATCAGGTCATCCAATGTCATATCCTCATACGAGCTAGCAGCGTTGTACTCAACAATCACGTTCTTGCTACTTGTATTCAGTATCGTTCCAGATGGAGCTGGTGTTACTAGTTCCATCAAGAATGCACCTTCGTCAATCACGTTTAGGTACACGTCCGTTGGCTTATTCAACGATGTAGTCGATGGGCTGAATGCGATCTCTGCTGTGTCTAGATCGACCCCTGTGCTCGAATACTGAGCTGAAATGTCGGATGTAGCACCCACTACCGCTGAGTAGAGATCAAGATTTCCACTTTGCACCTCTGCAGCCGTAAGGTCACACAACATTGTGTACATAACCTTTGTGCTTCCTGGAACAATCAGGTCCATGTTCACAAATTCCACAGTTCCGGCAGACGTAACACCTGCACGCGAAGTATTGTACGAGCTATTTGATCCAAGCACATTCATCCAACATGATGAAATGTGGTCCTGAACAATCACGTCGTCTGAAATACCGTTCACAAGATTACCATCGTCGTCACCAAAGATGTCAACGATCATCTTGTTCACCATCACTGTGTCTGAAGACTCGTTTGAAACAACATAGTTTCCAAGGATCGCTTCACCATCACCACGTACGCTTGTACTTGACCCCGCACTCATTACTGAGAAAGTAAGCGCAGTATCTAGTGTATCCTGCGTGTCATCGGTCGTCGATCCGTCATCTGCAGCATCATCCGCAGTGTCGTCTGTAGTAGTGTCCTGTGTGTCATCTGCAGCATCATCCGCAGTGTCGTCTGTAACTACGTCATCAGCTGTGTCATCAGCAGGTGGCTGAGGCGCTGGAGCCGTATCAAACGTTCCCTTTTCTGTATCAGAGTCACCTGTTCCGTACTCCTCAGCGTGAATCTCGTAGTTATATACCGAACCTGCTCGCAATGGAGTCAACCAGCTTGGGCTCAAGTAAAACGATGTCACTGAAGTTGATCCTATTACCTGCTGCACGAACTCGTCGTGCAAGTGACCGCTTGAGTCCCAGATTCGCACTCGGTAGTGGTCCACTGGACCACTCGTGCTGAATCCAAAGCTTCGCACCGTCTCATCTGTATCGCCGTAAGCGTCTACTGCATCAACACTTCCGAGCTTGAGGTCGAAGTCTCCCTCCTCAGCTGTTAATACCTCGGTCTTACAGTTATTTGATTCGTTGATCTCGTGCACCTGCTTCAAAGCGTCAGCACAAACTCGGACTGATCGCTGACCACGGATAACCTGTGGTGAAATAGCGGAATACCCACCCGCATTCAACATTCGTCGGTCAGCAAGCGTAGCTGAGCTGTACGTCCACTCCAAAACACCGTCAAGGTAGAAGAACACTCCAATATCTCGTGGTGACTTTACACCACCCTTGTTCATCACCGTTGCGCTAATAGCACCCGATGAAGAAAGCGTTATCTCCTTGATAACAAAGTCTGGAAGGTCATCTACAGTGTCAGTGCTGTCGTCAACATGTGTTGGATCGTCTGTATGCTCCTCCGTCTCATCAATGTCAACATCTTCCGTTGCCTGCTCATCGTCTGCAACATCCACCGCCATCAATCTCTTAAGATGTCGCTGTAGACGATCGATCTGAGACTCAAGATCGTGGATCTTGCTCAAAACTCGCCCAATTCTAGCCTCAAGAGAAGCTTTCTTATGTGCATGAGCTCGTAGCAACGTCTTATCCTTATCTGAAAGAACTGACTCTACGTCAATCAACTCTCCGTCTGAGTCCACCTGTACGAGCCCTCCGTCTGAGTCCTCAAGGATCATTCCCTCAGGAAGCTCGTCCTCTCCGATCTCTGTTCCTAGTGTGTATCGTGGGAAGTTGGCCTCAGAAAGGTCATCAACCTTCTTTGCCCAGTCGTCACCGTAAAGCTTCTTTGCCTGCGCCTCACTCTTGATAGGTCGCAAAACACCATTAGACTCAACTGCGTACACCTTTGGCACACTAGGAATCTTAATTAGGCGTACTCCTGCTCGGTATTCAACAACTCCACCGTACTTAACGCCGGCTAGGGTGTCGCAAGAAACCTCCTTAACCTCGTCAAAACCTTCATACCAAGTCTTGTACACCTTCTCGTTTGGAAAGGCGTATCGCTGCCCGTCCTCCGCAAGGAAGTACACCGCACTGGTATCGGGACACTTAATTAAATCGTTTGCGCCTGCTGCAGAAACTGTACCGGCTGCAAAAAAGCTCGCCACAAAAGCGAGTAGCCCCAATATAGTTCCGACAGAGACAAGTCTTAGGGTATTAGTCATATTTCGGATATTAGTAATGCAACTATTATAGCTTAATACGTATATAGGAGCAAAGGATGTGTACACAGGGCAGCCATAGCCACAGAATCAAACCCAACACCCTATTTTCACAGCAATCCTTGAGAGGTTGCGTGGTACAATAGATGATATTCGTTTCATGACAATCTATATTTTTATTATATGAGAAAACTTCTCCTCGTCCTTCTCCCGGTCTTCCTCTTTGCGGGCGCAATGTCCGCAACAGCTCAAGATCGACAACCATCGTGTGATAATTACTGTTCCTCGGATGTATTGTATACGCGAGGCGCGTACGATGAACGTGCAGGCTCGTGTTCCTATTCATCAAGAAGCTCTTGCGATTACGGGTGCGACTCTTCCTATACCGGTTGCGCAGAAGCGCCAGCGCGTGAAGTCATAGTAGATGAGGAGCCTGTCGTTGAACCAGAGGAAGAGCCTACAGTAGTACGACCCGTCGAACCTATCGTGGAGCCATACGAGGAACCAACCGTAGGTCCCGTTGTAGAAGATGACTGGATGGATTATGAGTACCTCTACGAAGACACGGACGAGGACTCACGCGATACCGACTCTACAAATACGACCGCAGAAGAAGATGAGCGGGTTGTTGAAGATGTCGTAGATTATGTGGATGATACGCGCTATGACGAAAGAGTTGTTGAAGACGCTGTCGAAGACACTCGTTACGACGAGGATATTGAGACTCGCGATGACGTTGTAGAGGAAGATGACTCATCGATCATCGATGAGTACTTTGACTGGCTGCATCGAGATGATGCAGATGATCGAGATGAAGATTTCGTGTTTTCCGAGCCATTGAGCGAAGATGACGACTCAGGAGACAGGATGAGAACTACGAGATGCGAACATTGAGCACCGAGGAAGATGCTCATGACGGTGATCGAGATGAAGATACCGATGAGAGTGAGGGTGAACATTCAGATGATAGCGATAACGAGGATGATGGAGATAACGGAGAGCGCACAGACACGGATCCAGTGGTAGTAGTTCCACCAACAACCGGGGAGGAGAAACGGGGCACCTATACTACAGATGACGGAGATGATGACGTTGAGGTACGTTTCTCAGCAATCAACCTTCTTATCGATACAGACAATATCGTCGTTGAAACGAGCTCGGGCATCATTGTAACTCCAAATAAATTGGATGGTCTGATAAAAAATAAGGCAGCTACTGGAGAAAAAGTAACGGATGTTGAAATCGTGACTAAAGCAGACGGTGATGACGAAGATGATAAAGAGGACGTAGGACTCGTGGTGACATCTACCGTACCTGTTAAATTATTTTGGTTATTCGATGCAAGCCTACCCACTGTGACGGAAATGGACGCCGCAGACTTAAAAGTAACCGATGTATGGACTCCTTGGTGGAGCATATTCACTAAAAAGGCGTTGATCACTTTGAACATAACAACCTTTGTGTGTTCCGAGTGGAAAGACTGTCTAACTTTTGACGATGGAAATGCGTGCACTGGGCAATATTACTGCAACCAGAAAACAAATAAGTGCGAAATAGAAGAAGAATCTATTTATACTTGTTCAACTTACAATGACACTCAGTGCATAAAGAGTCAGTGCGTACAGGGATCTAACGGAGGATGTTCAAAAAATGAATTACCCGACGGGACATCATGTGATGACGATTACTGGTGGACAGAGAACGATTCCTGTCAGTCTGGGCAATGTGTTGGAAAGGTCACAACAGAATGTGCTACATCGGCTGACTGTGAGGCCCTAGAAGATGGCAATCTTTGTACCGGTACCCTGTACTGCAAAAGTGAAACAAAGACTTGTACCGTGAACCCATCCACTGTCGTGAAATGTGGTTCGGGCAGTGATACTGTATGTACAAAGAATTCTTGCAACCCTGAAACTGGAGTTTGTAGCCAACAAAATCTACCAGAAAAAACACTCTGTGATGATGGCGACAAATTTACCAAAGACGATATCTGCTCAGCTGGATCATGTAAATCTGGTGAATTCACTGGGCAATGTACTAAGAACGCAGACTGTGGAGCGTTTGAGGATGGCAACGTCTGTAACGGAACACTCTATTGTGACTTGGCTTCTGCACAGTGCGTCTTGAATCCATCAACAAAAGTATATTGCCCATCGGTAAGCGACACGGCTTGCTCGGCAAATACTTGCAACCCAACAAGCGGAGCTTGTTCTGCGCAACCTGTGAAACAAGGAGAATGGTGTGATGACGGTAACGTATGGACCGTAAACGATGTCTGCGATGCTGGATCGTGCAAATCAGGAGTCGACACCGCTGAGTGTTACAACGATTCTGACTGCACAAAATTGGAGGACGGCAATGTCTGCAATGGGACACTGTACTGCGACAAACAAAATGCAAAATGCGAGCTTAACCCCGCAACGGTCATATCCTGTCAGTCAGTGCACGACACTGTCTGCTCAATAAACACTTGTAACCCCATCTCTGGAGCGTGTAGCCAGGTTAGCCAACCGAACGGTACTGAATGTACTGATAATAGCGTATGGACAGTTGGTGACTCATGTCAGAGCGGATCATGTGCGAGCGGAGAGTTTGTAGGAGAGTGCAAACAAGACTCCGACTGCCCCACCCTGAAAGTTCCAGGGAATCTTTGTGGCGGTGATCAATACTGCGATAAGTCGGCCGCGAAGTGTACGGAGAATCCGGCTACGACAGTATCTTGTCCAAATCTAGATGAGGAGTGTAGTCAGAGCACGGGAACGTGCGAGAAGATTTAAGCAATACGACCTCGAACCATACAAAAACGACGACTCGAAGTCGTCGTTTTTATTTAAGTCACTGTAAGGGCTGAACCAGTGTTTACAATGACTTGATAAACCCAATCACCACACCAAAAGCTCCCCCACTCTCTATACGCCCAATATCCGGTGCGTACATTTTTGATACAAAGCCATCAAGATATAACGCATCAGTACATCCACGGTTCAAGAACTCTGATGCGAACTCAAAGAAATTAACCCTTTCATTAGAAATGATGAACACGAGCTCGTCTTGAGTGACAGCACACACCCCACTTCTAATATGCAGGTTTTCTGATCCCTCGGTGAACTGTTCGTTAATCTTTCCATCAAAAACCAACATTGGTCCCGATTGTGTTGCGTATTTCACTTCTTCACTGATATCCAAAAACTTGCGAGTCGTAGTAACAGCAGCACCATCTTCCGAAATATAGAAAACACCGTTTGGTTCAAGATGAAAATTCCCGTACCCAGAATTCTGATTTATCGACTTCAACTCAACGCCGTCCTCAATGTAGAGCCCTATAGGATCGCCATCAATATCAAACATCCCTCCGTTTGTCGCGAACGTTATCCGTCCATCATACTCATCAATCATAGATCGAAGCGAAGAAAAGCGCGGATCACCATCTACCCCATCCTCCCAAAACATCTCAAGCCGCCCTTCGTTGAGGTTCAACTTCACAACATCGTACTTCCCCACCGGAGCCGGGCTCGACCGCTCTAATATATCGACTCCAACATATATCTGTCTCAGTACCAAAAAACCCATAACAAAGACAAGCGGTATAAGTAGCAGCGATAGCGTCTTGAATACTTTCATAGACTGGATTGTAACATAACCAAAAAACCAGCCTCATCGGCTGATTTCATGCTGGAGCCGTCACGGGGGATTGAACCCCGGACCTCATCCTTACCATGGATGCGCTCTACCACTGAGCTATAACGGCACGAGTCGCTCACGAGCGACGTGCCATGGCACTATGAAGCAAAATTATAGTGGCATGGCTTGCACGCGGTCCTCGAACTCTGGGATTTTCTTGTTGTCTGCGTTTGCCTGCTTTAACAGCTTCAAACCTTTGAGCGCGAGCTTTCGCTCGCCTGCGAGTATACTCGACTCGATGAGAAAATCAATATACTTGGGATTGTGTGGCTTTAGATCAACTGCAGTGTTGAAAAATGCTACGGCCTCGTTGGTTGCTCCATCACGCATCGCGAGCTCTCCAAGGCTCGTCACGATACTGGCGTCGTCTGGTACCAAAGCGTGCGCATACTGAAAAGTTTGCTTTGCCTGATCCCACTGACGCATCTTCACGTACAAATTTCCTAAAATCTCGTAGACGTCTGAATTTTTCTGATCCAAACTTAGAAGCTCAATCAATCGCTGCTCGGCAGCTGTGAACGACCCTTTCTCGATCAGATCCTCCGCTTCTTTTCGCAAATTCTCTCGCACCTCTTTGGTACCAGCCACTCCCTGCTTAGATTCTTTCTGCAATCGCTTGTAGTGTCGCTCAAGGGCTTGAGCTCGCTTGTACAAACCTTTCACTGACTTTTTCATTCCACGTGACACCGATCCAGCGGCCTTCTGAGCTGTCTTAGTCTTGTCACCACCAATACGATGAATACGCTTCATGTACATGTTGATCTTCTGATCACGTTTAGCACGCTTAGCATCTGTCGCTACGTCGACCGCAGCAACCTCGTTCAAATGACGCAACGCAATAAACACGATCACTACGATCGATACTACAAGAACAATTAATGGAAGAAGCCAATTGAGCATATTATGCTTTTATTTCTGAAGCAACGGTAATAATATCAAGTAATTTCTGAATCCGCACACCCGCGCCGCCTATTAGCACGCCATCCACCTCACTATTGTTGAGGAATTCGTATGCATTCTCCGGATCCACGCTCCCTCCATATAACACAGAAACCTTGTCTATGCCAAGTTCTGAGAGCTGTTCGCGTATCATGGCGTGCACTGTCTCCACATCATGAATCGATGGCGTTTTCCCGCTACCAATAGCCCAAAGTGGCTCGTATGCAACGTAAATCGTGGATCGTTTATTTGTCTCAACGCCCTCAAATATCGTGTTAATCTGCTCATGAACGTATCCTTCAGTTTCCCCTGCTTCGTGTGTAGCGCTCGGCTCCCCAACACAAACAATAGGGTCAATCCCTTCGGCAACAGCCCGCACGAGCTTAAGATGCACGTCGGAATCTACCATCCCCTTTGCCCTACGCTCCGAGTGCCCCAGGATAACAGCATTTACACCAAGCTCCTTTAGCATCCGTGATGAAACATCACCTGTATATGCACCATGATCTTGGTGACTCATGTTCTGCGCCGACAGTCTGACGCGTGATCGGCTTAATATTTTCGAGACTTCGCCGAGTGCAGGATACGAAGGCGCTAATATCACCTCAGGAATTGTCTTCATTCCTCGTAGCCCACGCAAAACACCGCGCGACAGAGCCACAGACTCTCGCACGCCAAGATACATTTTCCAGTTGGCAATGATCGTTTTCATAGACTTTGTTTTTTACTACCAAGGAAGCGTCGCTCGAACATTGTCCGGATCCTCCTCCGGTCCAATGTAACTCATCGTCATTTTCTTTTTATCGAATATTTCATTTGCAAGTGACTTCACCTGCTCAGATGTCACAGCCTCTATCGCTGCAATGCGTTCCTCGGGCGTCTTCACCTCATCAAGGAACAATGCCTTCTGCGCGTACCATTCTGCACGACTCGCCGAATCCTCGATCGCAAGCAAGATATGTCCGCGGATAAACTGTTTAGTGCGCTGCATCTCCTCGTCAGTCGGACCATTCTTCACAAGATCGTCGATCTCGATAAAGATTCGATCCATCGCTTCGGACAATCGAGACTTATCGAGCCCGGCCAATATCGCCAGAATCCCAGTATCCTCGTATGCCGAATGACGAGATACGATCCTGTATGCGAGTCCGCCCTTCTCCCGAACGCTCATGAATAGTCGCGAGCTCATAGATCCTCCAAACAACGTTGCGAGTACGCTCATAGCCGCCGCGCGCTCGTCGTCATACGAGATACCCGGGAATCCGAGACCAAGATGAACCTGCTCGGTAACCTTCTTCTGCATATTCACAGGCGGTATATCGTGCTCCTTGAAGCCTTCAAACTTTGAGTATCCGTCCGATGCATCGTCCCCTTTCACGTTTCCGAAGGTGTCGTTTAACCATTCCTCTACATCACCATCAACCTTCCCCGCTACTGCAATCGTCATTCGTGAAGGTGTGTAATGGTCATCTCGAAACTTAATCACGGCATCGCGCGTCATCGTCTTCATTGTCTCAGCTGATCCTGCAATCTCCCAACTAAGTGAGTTGCCGTCAAACATTGCACCTTCGAGGAGATCGTCGATGTGTCGCACCGGAGTATCCTCGTACATGTTGATCTCTTCGATGATCACATTCCGCTCACGATCCATTTCTGCAACGGGGTACAAAGAATCAAACGTCATGTCATACAACGTCTCGATTGCAAATTTCTGGTGTACTGAGTCCGCCTTGATGTAATAACCAGTGTATTCCTTACTCGTGTACGCGTTAAAGTCAGCCCCAATCGCATCTAATGCGCGTGATATATCGGAAGGTGTAGGTAGCTTGTTCGTTCCCTTGAACATCATGTGCTCAACAAAGTGAGAAGCACCGTTAAGCTCTTCCGTCTCGTATCGCGATCCAACCTTTGTCATTACGAGTACGGTAGTAGCCGCAGTCCCTTCAACGGGTGCCAAGAAAGCGCGGATTCCGTTTTTTAGTTTGATCTGTTGCATATATTTCAATTGTCATCTTGAGCTTGTCGAAAGATCTTCGTCGCCCAATCAAGGCTCAAGATCAGTTCGACGGAGGTCCTTCGACTACCGCTCAGGATGACAAGACTAGTTTAACTTTGATTCAAAGTACTTCACGAGTTCCTCGATCTTGATTCGTTCTTGTTCCATGGTGTCGCGATCTCGAACTGTAACCGCACCGTCTTCGAGTGTATCGAAGTCCACGGTTACACAGAATGGTGTACCAATCTCGTCCTGACGTCGGTAACGCTTTCCAATTGACTGCGTGACATCGAACTCTACGTTCCAGTGATTCGTGAGCTCGTCTACGATTTTTTGTGATGGCTCAACAAGCTCATCTTTCTTAGACAGTGGTAGCACCGCGATCTTGTATGGCGCGAGGTGATATGGGAACTTCATTACAACTCGTGAGTCATCTCCAACTTCCTCCTCTGTGTATGCAGACAACATCAGTGCCAGCATCGTCCGTCCTACACCAAGTGAAGGCTCAATCACATGAGGCACAATCTTTCGTGACTGATCGTTGGGATCAACATACTCGAGCGACTGCTTTGAGTGCTCCATATGCGCGCTCAAATCATGATTCGTGCGATAAGCAAGCCCCCACAATTCTTTGCGACCGAACGGAAAGTCGAATTCAAAATCAATCGTACGTTTTGAGTAATGCGCAAGCTCCTTCCCTGTCACTTCGAGTCTCGATACCTTCTCCAGATCGAGCCCGATCTTTTTAGCCCACGCTTCCATGAAGATAGCCCACTCCTCAAATATTGGCTTCCACTCATCTTCCTCAACAAAATACTCAACCTCCATCTGTTCGAACTCCAACACACGGAAGATAAAGTTACCTGGTGTAATCTCGTTTCTGAACGCCTTTCCAATCTGCGCGATACCAAACGGAAGTCGCTTTCGCGAAGTCTCAAGAACATTCTTAAAGTTTACAAAAATTGCCTGAGCAGTCTCCGGACGTAGATAAACCACGTTTCCCTCTTCTTGAATTGGTCCAATCGTAGTCTGAAACATTCCGCTGAAGTTCTTGGGAGCTGTTAGCTCATTTCCGTCGGGACTCTTAACGCCCTTTTCCTTTATGATCTTTCCAAGTTCTTCCAACGACATACCACCCGCTTCAATGCCAAGTGCTTCCTCTAGTAAATGATCGGCTCGGTATCGCTTGTGTGTCTTCACGTCCTCAACTAGAGGGTCATGAAAAGTAGCCACGTGTCCCGACGCCTCCCACACCTTTGGGTTCATGATTATTGATCCGTCGATACCAACCATGTCCTGGCGAGTTTCAACAAAAGTCTTCCACCAGTCATCCTTCAAGTTTTTTGAAAGTTGTGCGCCAAGTGGCCCAAGGTCCCATGAGTTCGCAAGTCCTCCGTAGATCTCTGATCCCGGAAAGACAAAACCGCGCCGCTTTGAAAGCGACACGAGCTTTTCCATTGTATCGTTCTTGTCTGCCATATTACACGGTCATTACCTGAGTTTCCTTATCTTTACCCAGCTGGTCAAGCTTGTCGTTTGTTTCTTTTGTTATCACGTCAATCTCCTCTTGAATTTGATAACGCTCGTCCTCTCCAATCTCCTTCTCCTTCTCCAAACGCTCAACCTCCTTACGCATCTCGTCGCGTACATTGCGAACGGAAATACGTGCACTCTCAACCCTTTGTCCGATCACTTTCACGAGATTCTTTCGAGTATCCTCAGTCAAAGGCGGCACGTTTAGGCGGATTGTCTTCCCCGCTACGTTTGGTGCCATTCCAAGATCCGCTTCGTTTAATGCTTTTTCGATATCTTTAACAACGCTGGCATCCCATGGCTCAATTTGAATGGTAACCGAGTCTGGCGTAGATATTGCAGCCAGGTTCTTAAGCTCCTGCTCTTGATCGTACGCAGTAACCTTGATTCCCTCCACGAGCGACGTAGCAGCACGACCGGTTCGCACTCCTAACAACTCACTGCTCAAAAACTCAACTACTTTCTCGAATTCTGGTTTTTTGTCTGCTAAGAAATGATGCATATAATATATTTCCCTAACCTTAGAACATTCCCTGTGTTTGTTCAACCTCTCGCATTCCCATGTAGATAGTTGAGCTGTCCTTAGGATCAATAGTCAATTGGAATGCTCGTGCGCTTGATGGCATCTTTTCTGTATCCCATCGAGCTCCCGCATTTACCGATGTGTAGAAAGTCGACCCCGATGTGTACACAACATGGTTGCCGTCTCGTGGATCAACAGCCAAAGCGGTTACAGCAGAGCTTCCTGGAGGCGTCAGCAATGGGACAACTTCCCACGTAGCACCGCGATCAAGTGATCGGATCAACCCATGAGCTGTAATAGCCCAATACGAGCTTCCATCTTCTGTCTGCTCCATGTTTCGCATTTCTGTGATGCCTTTGTACTGCTCGTATCCTTCATCCAAAACATCTACCCAATTTACGCCGCCATCGACCGATCGTTTAATACCGCGATTGGCCGTAGTCGCCATGATGATACGGCTGTCTGTGTTATCTAGCACGAGGTCGCGAATGAACCCGCCGTTCCTGTACAGCGTAGCCCATGTTCCACCACCGTCAGCAGATTTCAAGATCTCACCTTTAGTGTTCGCTATGTAAATCACGTTTGGATTGAACCAGTCAATCTCTACGTCGCTGATCACAACGTCACCTCGAGACTCAACGTATGTCTCCATGTCGAACGTTCGTCCACAATCCTCTGACTTCGCAAGTCGCTGTGCTCGTGCCGCGTAAAGCGTACACTTGTCGATTGGGTCAACTGCAACCGCCGAAATCCGTCCTTCTCTTAGTAGCGGCTCACGAACGCGCTGCCATCCTGTTGCACCGTCGTATGTGAAGAAGAGTCCCTGAGTAATTGACCCCATGTACAAAGCAAATCGATCGGACGGATCCAGAATCAACTCTTGAACCTTGATATTTGAAATGTCACCAACTCCCTGTGCCGTTGGAAACGCAGACGCCTTCTCCCAGCTCGCAGCGCCATCAACTGACTTCCAGACACCAAACTCGGCGTCGGTGCTACCCTCTCCTTTAAATGAAATGCACCCGGCTCCAACCAGCAATAGAACACCGAGCATTAGTGAAAGTTTTGTAAAAGTGTTGTTCATATTATCCAATATTGAGCATGAGATTGATGAGCGCCATTTTTGGGTTAATGTGCATGGCAAGTTGTTTTTTGAGTTTTACAGCGCCCTTGATTGACGCCACCGCCTGATCCTTGTCTAGTTCCGCAATGTTTTCTCGATCTGTAACGAGGTCGTCACATCCGATACTGCGCAACAGATCGTCTCGAGCTATCGTCTCTATCATGTTCACTCGTTGCAGAAGCTGCA
>JABIWD010000045.1 GCA_018701105.1 Candidatus Uhrbacteria bacterium
CACTCCGGATTCTCCCGCTCGATCATCACGATCTTTCTCCGTCGCGACCCACCCTTAATACGCTTCTCCTCAACAATGGCCTCCTCAATGGAATCAACGTTCTCAAAATATACCAACTTCGTTATCTTGTACGTACCGCAAAAAGTACCAGGTACCCATTGACGATGTTCCCAAACACGACGCTCAAGATCGTTCGTTACCCCTGTATAGATCACTGTATTCCCCGTGTTCGTCATCATGTAGACTGCTGGCATACTCGATTCCTAGATAAATAAAAACTCCTCACAAATGTGGGGAGTTTTGCTCATAAATTATACACCAACAGGAAATCCTTACGAAATCTTAGTCCCCTTAAACTTACCACCTCTCAATATAGCACCAATGTTCTTTATATCCTTACCATTCGCCACCACAACCGGAATACCTGAGTGATGCGCCAATCTCGATGCTACAGGATCGAATGGTGCGCTTAGGCCTGGATCCCATTTGTTTCCCACGATTTTACGGAAGTCTTTCCACGATATCGCCTCGAGCTTCTTTGCATCCTTATATTTTCGTGGATCGGTGTCGTACACGTAATCAACGTTAGACAAGTTGATCACGAGCTCGGCCTTTAGTCGTTTTGCTATTCGCGTTGCAACATAGTCTGTAGACCAACCAGGTTTCCATCCGGCTGCGATCTTAACTTTATACTTTGACGATGCAGCGATCTCGGTAGGATCCGTACAGATCACTGGATGCGCGATATCTCTGAAGATCGTGCGCAGAAGATGGGCATTGATCCTGGTTGCATGAATACCAAGCCAATCAAGATCATCACGCGTAAGTTTGGTCACATCACGTGCGGCATTTTGATATTCACGAGCTACTCCGCCTCCTCCAGTAATAATCACAAAACGATCACCCTTGCGAACTCGTCCCGCAATGAACCGCTTAAACTTCTTCAAAAAATCTGAATCAATGTTTCCATTTGGTACTATCAACGATCCACCGAGGGAGATAACGTATGTGTGCATAAAAAAACGAGCCCGCCAGGGCTCATGCTAATTCTTGATTAATGAGTTCGTCGCCATCGATACAATCCACATGATCAACGCACCAAACATGGCAACGAAGAAATTGGCAATATCGAATCCTGGAATTATACTTGCCGCCAACCACAACATTAGTGCGTTGATGACAATGAGGAACAAACCTAGCGTCACAACCGTGATAGGCAAGGTCAACACAACGAGTATCGGTCGTACAAGTGCATTCACGAGGCCGAGCACGAGCGCTGCCAAGATCGCGATCCAGATTGAGTCCACGTCAAACCCTGGGACGATATACGCGATACCTACGAGAGCTGCCGCGTTAACGATCCATCGAAAAAGTAACTTCATACTTCAAACTTTTCTTGAATTTCCTTAACACGAGCCTCTAAAGCTCCAAGCTTCTTCTTGCAAATGGAAGCAAGCTCGAGCCCTCGCTCAAAGTCTTTAAGACCCTTTTCTAGGTCCACTTCCTCACCTTCGAACTTCTCCGCGATCTTCTCAAGTTCCTCGAAAGCTACTTTAAAGGTTGTTTCCTTTTTTTCTGTAGGCATACTAGCTAACATCTGCTGTGACTGAACCTTTGGCCAATTCTACCTCCAACCTATCACCTTTGTCGAGTTTAGATGGATCTTTCACTATTTTAGAGTCGCTGCGGACTATCGCATAACCACGCCCAAGCACCCGCTTAGGGTCCATCTCCTTAAGATATCGAGTCAGACTATCAACGCGCTCAGACGAACGCTTAAGCTCACTCTTGATCTTCTCCCCAGCGTACTCGATACCAGAAACCGCCCGCTCAACCTCAAACCTGATCGTCTGCAACACATTGGTAACTCGCGTCACTGCACGATCCACCAAAACCGATCGAGATCTTAACGCGTCATCAACACGATCAATCATCCTCCGCTCCATCATCTCAATCTGCGCCATAATCGCCACCTTGTCCGGCACCATCATCTCCGCTGCATTACTCGGAGTCGACGCTCGTCTATCCGCCGCCAGCTCTGCCAGCGACTCATCGCGCTCATGACCGATACCAACCACTATTGGGATCGAGCTCCCAAACACAGCGCGCACGACCGC
>JABIWD010000020.1 GCA_018701105.1 Candidatus Uhrbacteria bacterium
GCAACGCTGCCGAGCTGACCTATTACTGGTATGAACTGGAGGAAGAACACTACGATTCCGATCCCTGCGATCGCAACGAGTTTCCTGGACTCTTGTGATATCGTCATGAGCACCTCTTTGTACCAAGGTCTCTCTACGATCTTGATGTCGTGCTTCTTGTCGACTCGTAAACCAATCTCTTCATAAAACGGTGCCCCCAGGATCTCGGCGATGATCGAGAAAGCGAACGCGTAGATTATTAAACAAACTATAAAGATGAGTATCGTCACGATCCACCCGACTACCGATGTGATCGCTGTCGACCACGTAGCGCCAATTACTCCGGTCAAGAACGTCATCGAACCAAACCAACCAAACACTGTCGGTACTATCGACGTGACGAATAAAATCAAGAACCCAGCGAATAACGCTAGGTTAATTAAAACTGGGACTACGAGTAACAGCCAGATCCCCTTGATCTGGAACATCTCGCCCCAACCTCTAAACAATAGAAAAAATCCATCAGCGATCTTTTGTGGCATACGGATTCCGTTTATTTCGCCGTCGCACCTGCTTTGCAATCAACGCCACAGCTTTTTCTACAATGATCTCCATATCCTGATACTCGGACCACTGCCCAGTGTCAGTCAAACTCACCCACTTCAAACCACGAATCATCTCTCCGCCGCCCTTAGGCTTCTTCATGCGTTTAAACCGCGCATGCTCCGGAGCTTCGAACAAGAAGTAGTGGATGTCCTTTTTAATTGTGTCGCCTTTCTTGACGTAGCGATCCTCAAACTCGATCTTGATCTTGCCGAGTTTACGTACGAGCCTAAGCCCACGCAATCCAGTCTCTTCCAAAATCTCACGCCGTGCAGTCTTCTCAATCGACTCACCATGCTCCACGTGCCCTTTCGGAAATGTCATCTTGCCCACAGAATCACGAACAAACGCGACGTGAACGCCCCGTTTGGTCACCTTGTACACAATTCCTCCTGACGATATTTCGTGACGAATGGCCATAACCTCTACTCAATTGTTGTAAGTATCTCTATCGCTCTATCAAACTGCGGATCGATCTCCGCTTCAAAGTCTTCCACTGTATATTCTATAATCTCATCCGGTGTGATCCCATCATCTTGGATAGATCGTCCCTTTGGTGTAAGCCACTCTGCAATCGTGAGCTTAAGACCAGACCCGTCATCGAACTCCTGATACGCCTGAACCGAACCCTTTCCGAATGTCTGCTCTCCAATCACAGTAGCAACCTCGTAATCCTGTAAAGCGCCGGCAACAATCTCTGTAGCAGATGCAGATCCACCGTTCACGAGCACCACTGTAGGTATACCACCAAGACGTGCGATCCCCTGTGCATCTAACGGTACAAGATATCCATCTTCCATCTTTTCAAACACAACCGTCTTATTTCCTATCCACTCACCTGTTATTGTAACAGCTCGATCAAGAAAACCTCCTGGATTGTTTCTCATATCCACTACTAAACCTGTTGCACCTTGCGACAAGATGTCCACCACGGCCTTGTTAAAGTTTCGCGCGGTATCCTCGTTGAAGAAGAAAATGTCCACAACGGCAACGCCGTCTTCACGAACCTCCCATTCAACTGAGCTGACCTCAATAACGTCACGTGTAATAGGGATCTCCACAACCTCGTCAATTCCATCGTGAGACACCGTAAGCGTAACGATCGAGCCACCGGGTCCTCGAATGCGTCGAACAGCCTCATCGATCGACATTCCAAGAGTATCCGCATCATCAATCAAATATATTATATCACCTGCCTTCGCACCCGCTGCAATAGCTGGTGATCCGGACAACGGCGCTACAATCACAACTCGATCATCTCGAATCCCAATCTCGGCTCCGATTCCTTCAAATTTACCCTCAAGGTCTGTCTGGAAACTGTTTGCCTGCTCTGGATCAAAGAATCGAGTATAAGGATCACCTACTCCTTCCACGAGTCCATCAAGTGCAGAATAAAGCAAATCTTTTTCTGAAACTGGTCCACGCAGATATTCATTCTGCAAAATCTTCCAGACATCCCAGAACATTTGAAAGTCTACATCCGCCGCTATTTTTTGGATCTCACCTATTCCAATTACCGACCCATCTTCCAATGTAAAGGTCTTCTGCTGATGCTGTGCATATGAATTTCCCGCTGCAAACGATACGCCGATGATCGCCACGAACAGAACGCCGAGTAACCAAGGGCGCTTCATGAACCATTTTATTCTTTGCTGAAACATGTCATTCTGTTAACAATTATTCCGTAGGGAGCAGTCGCATTATAACAGATTTGATAGAATAGAGTGTATCAACCAATCCTTGCTAAATGCACACGATCTGCTAAGGTCGACTCCTATGAGAAATCTACAGGTACGGCGGGCAATTTTTTACGGATTCATTATAGTTTTCTTTGTTTCTGCACCGACCATCGTCCTGTTTACAGCAGGTATCCGATGGAGTTTTGACCAAGGTATCACGCGGACCGGAACAATCTTTGTAGCCTCCGTTCCAAAAAGTGCGGATATCTTTTTGAATGATGATCGATACGAGGACACTACTCCAACCGTAGTCAAAAGACAGCAGCCCGGAACCTGGGATGTTCGACTAGAGCTAGAGGACCACCTCCCGTGGCAGAAAAACCTACCGGTTGCTGAAGGTACAACAACATTCATAGACAACGTGATCCTATTTCTAGATACCGAGCCCGAGCTCTTGATCGCGGAAGGTATGCAGAACGTTGACTGGTCACCAGATCGTAGAAGTATCGCGTGGGCTGACCATCAGGAAGGTTGGACAGAGATTTGGATATCCGATATCGAGCGCCCCGCATCATCTCTAGTGTCTCGTTTTACACTGAACAAGGATGTGGAGCTTCAGTGGATCGACGATGACTTACTCTCGGTTACTAACGACGATGTCGAGACCATGGTTAGTAAGAGTGGCACAACGATCGATCCTGAGTCGGATAATTCAGCTCAAACAGAAATCAAGATCGTAGACAGTGTGGTGCATGTGATCGACTCGTCGACCGAGGACACGATCGCTCGCCTGCCGTTTGGCGCCTATGCAGTTGTGGACGAGCGAGGTCCATACATCATCGTGGAAGACACATTGAACAACCATATCGGACTGATCAATCGCAATGACAGGAACGAGCCGCTACTGCTGCTCGAGGATGCCACGAGCGCTGAGTGGATTCGCGAGGATGTGCTGCTATTCGCCTCACCGTTCTCAATCAGCATCTACGAACCATCGAAGCATGAGACTACCTTGATTACGAGAATCTCGACCGAGATCCGAGATCCTCAGTGGCACCCAGACGGTGGATACATTTTTTACGCGACTGGAAGCGACCTCCATGTGATCGAACTCGATGACAGGGACAGTCGCCGCGATACGGTACTTGCAGAGCTTAACGACATATCAAACTTTGCTGTCGATGAGCGTGGGCGTACTCTGTACATCATAGGTGACGATGGCATTGACCAAGGGCTGTTCCGAAGACCGTTGTACAAACGATAACCCCATAAATTCAAAAACGACCGGCGTGAGCCAGTCGTTTTTATTTTTACCAGAATACGATAACCTTCAACACCTTATGATATATACCCAAAACTGGATTAGCTATGTACTTGATTATCGGATGCGATACCTCCTGGGCATGAATAGATCCAACCATATGTTTCAAAATGTCTCGATCCTTCACGCTGCGAATCGATTTACTCAACGCACGCCTCTCTCGGATCATCTGACGAATCTCCGGTTTAAACAGCGATCGATATGCCGCGATTTTCTTTTTGAACCATCCCGATCGTGCGGCAAACAGCAAACTCGCAAACTCAGCCCACATCATAGGTTTTAGAATCAGAAGCAACGTTCCAACCTTTAGATGAGCAAGATGCGTGATGTACCGATTACGTTCCATGAAGAAGAACTTGTCGATACTTCGCGAAAACTCATAACGGTGATACACGACCGAGTTTTCCGCGTATCCAATATCATATCCTGCCAAGCGTGCGCGCCAACTCAGGTCAACGTCCTCGTGATACATAAAGTATCGCGGATCGAACAGGCCTCCGATCTTCTCTATCGCAGCCATGTTCACAAGCGCCGCTGCGCCGCTCGCATAGAAGTGTGGCCGGTTCGAGATCGCATCGACAGGTTTCGTACGGTTCCCATCAGCATAACCCTGACCCAAGAAATGCAAACAGTTTCCTTGTGAGTTTAACAGCTCAGGTCGGTCGAACAACATCGTGCGAGACTGCACGATCGCCATGTCAGGATTCTTGCTTGAATACTGAGCCACATTGCGAAGAGCGCCGCGATCCATGACCGCATCTTGATTAAGAAGGTATATCGAGTCAGCTCCCCACTTCTTGGCTTCTTCATACGCGCGCTGGTGTCCTCCAGCAAATCCTGTATTTTCTGAATTTTTAACAAAAAACAATTCGGGCAAGCCCTTCCCTACCTTATGCAACCAGTTTTTCTGAATATAATCAGCTGCTGACCCATGCGGAGATGGATTATCGACAATAACTAAAGACCATCTATCCTTTGGATACTGCAACCGCTCGAGCGAGCTCAAACAACGCTCAATGTCTTTCTGACCGGCTTTTGACCAGTAAGTTACAAGCTGAACTGCTATTTTAGGTAGCTCGTTTGTCATATCGGCCGATGAAACCACTTCGCCGTGTACTTCAACCAACTCGTAACGTGTGAACGTGCAAGCTTATTGCTCAATAGATTTTTAACCGCACCTTTATTCGATGCAGACGCTTGGCTATACACATGAAAGACCTCAGCTTCGGGAACATAGTAAACCGGACGTCCCTTCTCCCAACAACTGCGACACAGGTCAACGTCTTCGTAATACATAAAGTATCGGTGGTCGAACCCGCCGATCTCCTTAAAGAGCTTCCCCTCGATCATGAACGCCGAGCCTTGCACCCAGTCAACAATGCGCCTAACGTCGTGATCAATGTCTTTCATCATGAATCTACGCTCAAGTTCCTGTCCTTTGGGTTTATTTGCAATGCCTGTTCGCCGAACAACCGGCATATACCACTCAGGGAACCTCCGACAAGTCTCCTGCAACCGTCCGTCCATGTATCGCACACGAGGAGCGGTAACTCCAACTTTTGGATGTTCCTTCATGAATGCGTGCAACTTGTCGAACATTTTCATGTCATCGATCCTAGTGTCCGGGTTGAGAAAGAAATAGTAATCAGCAGATATCTCGCTTGCTCCACGATTCGATGCGCTCCCGAAACCATCGTTAACATTACGCAATAGCACTGTAGCCTCGGGCACGTGTCTCTTTGCGAATGTATGCGCGTCAAAGGCAGTAGACGCATTATCAACCAAAACAAACGCCATATTCAAATCTGAGGCGTTCATTGCTTTTTGTAAACTAGGTAAACACTCCTCCACTATCCCGTTATACGAGACCATTACCACAGCGACATCAACGTGTTCGCGTTCCATACCAAGAGCGTTTTTTCTTTATTACTGGGAAATACTCGTAAGTCTCCTTCACTGTCCTAAATACGATAGATGGATGCATCAGCATTAGATATACAGTCTTAGCGAGCTCATAGAGCAGAATCGCCCATCCACGCTTCACCATATCTTCCGAGGAAGTATGCGTCAACAAATTCCACCAATGGTTCCTAAATGAGTGAAATTGGCTTGTATAACTAATGTGTTCACGCTTCGTACCCTTTCTGACCTCTCGTCGATGGTGAGCCATAGCGTCCGATACTATCCCAACCTCCCAATCAGCTCGTTTGAGTCTGAATGCAAGATCAACGTCCTCCTTGTAAGTATGATAGCGAACATCAAACAGCTCACGATTCATAGAGCTCTCCTCGACCGCCTCACGTCGGTACATGGGTAAACAGCCAGAGACTCCGAGCAAACTTATAGCCGGATCGATCTTAAGCTCGCCCGCACCACGATCCGAGATCGATCCATGTCGAGACTCTGTAATGCCCAACGAGTCGATCACGTTAGACAGTCCAGGCTCTCCTTCCTCCCAATCCCACCGATATATATTACCCGCAGCCGATCCTGTCGTCTCGTTCACCTCCATGAACGCCCTCATCTTTGCAAGATAGTCAGGCGTCAATATAACATCCGGGTTTATAAGCTGCACGAGATCGGCGTCATGCATCGTGAACAATTTCTGATGACCACCAGCAAAACCAAGGTTCTCGTCCGTCTCCAAGTACACAACCGGGAGCTCTTTTTGAGCCTCATGCACAACGCGCCTAATACGATCTCGCTCAGTAGACGCATTGTCGATAATGTACAACGTCCAATCTCGATCTTTTTGGCTAATCAAAGACGAAAATAGATACGGCAAGTACTCTGCACCGTTATAGGTAACTAGTTGTAGAGCGAGCTTCATATTATCGCTTAACTAAATCGTGAACGTGTCCAGACAGGATCGCTGCTGGTTGTGCCGCTCGTATGATTGCTGTATGCCACCATGGATGCCACTTTCTAAAATACTTCGCCATGCTCGACGAAAACATCCTCTGCTTTTTTGCAACAGAAACTTGTGCGAAAGACTTACCAACAAGATCCTTACATGAAACGTCTGCACAGAAATTAATCGTGTATCCCGCCTCGCGCACACGTCGACAGTAATCAACCTCCTCGAACCAGAGATGGAAACGCTCATCAAACAAGCCTACCGAATCCATTAACTCACGGCGGAATGCAAAGTACGATCCACGCACCTGATCCACCTCTTGCGATAGACCATACTGCATATCCGTTGCATGATATCGATCCAACGACTTCAATTTTAAAATATGCGGGATCTTCATCAAAATCGCTAGCTGATCTGACAACCCAGGGTCTCGTCTTACCGATCCGAGCGGACTGCCATCGGGACCAATTAGCTTCACTCCGAGGACTCCCATAGAAGGATCATTCGTGAGCAACTCATGTGTTCGGTCTAAAGTTCTATCGCCAACGAGCATATCTGGGTTCAAAAGTAGAACCACCTCACCCTTGGCGATTCTCAGCCCCTGATTACAAGCATGAGCAAAGCCGGAATTCCAGTCATTTGCAACAAGCTCCACCTGCGGAAATTCCGACCTAACCATAGATCGACTGCCATCAGATGAGGCATTATCGACGACTATGATCTCAATATCAACCCCTGTCTCTAATTCAAACAAACGTGCGATATTCTCTTTCAGAGCTTCTCGCACGTTCCATGACACAATAATGACAGAAAGGTTTATCACAGTTCAAGATAAGTATTTTCACCTGCGATTAGTCGATGACCTCTAGGATACGACGAAGCCTCACTTACAATCGTAGCCTTTGGGCCGATAATGCTGTCCACTATTCGCTTCGAGCTTGTCTCGATAGTGCTATCTGACATTATAATCGAGTGCTCAATCTCAGTATTCTTAATTTCAGATCTATTGCCAATCGTTGTATGTGGCCCTATGTATACGTTGTCGAGTTTCACATTGTCACCGATCACAACCGGCCCACGAATCAAAACATTTCGCCCTAATACTGTGTCACGCCCAATCTTTACTCGCCCCTGAATCCTGACATCATCGAGTTTGATAACAGTATCATCAATCAACGCCTCCTCAACCGGTAGTTCGTTCAGTAACAACTGATTACCCTCCAATAGCGCCTCAGGTGTCCCGGTGTCCTTCCACCATCCAACCATAGTTCCATATCCAGCCGTACCATTCTTGATGATATGAGTGTTGATGTCTGCGATCTCATATTCACCACGCGCTGATGGCGTGATGTTTTTGTACGCCTCCATATATTTTGGCATCTTGTAGATATAGAGACCGGTTTGTGCAAACTGTGACTTTGGTGAACTCGGCTTCTCCTCAATCTCAAGCAAGTTACCGCTATCATCGAATACAGGCACACCAAAGCGCTCAGGATCTTCAACCTCCACAAATGCGAAACTTGCATCAAGCTTTTCCGCGTTGAAACGGTCCACCATCTCCTGCAACGATCCAAGTACAACGTTGTCGCCAAAGTACAAAAGAACATCGTCATCACCAATCCAATCAGCAGCGTTGAATAAGATGTGACCAACTCCAAGCGCGCCACCTTGCTGTTCTATGTAAGTAAGCTTCAGTCCCCATTGTGACCCATCGCCACATACCTCCTGAATCATATCCTCACCCGGGTTCACATTAATGGCAACCTCAGTTACGCCAACTGCAGAGATCTTCTTAAGAGCATTAAACAGCATTGGCTCGTTTGCCAACGGTATCAAGTGTTTATTCAAGGTCCACGTGATCGGTCGTAGTCGCGTACCCCTTCCCCCAGCAGCAATCACAGCTTTCATACTCAAATTGTTTTCAAATAATCCTCTAGGGCTTCCTGCCACGGTCTCATCGGCGGAAGCTTGGTATTTAGCAAAACGCAATGCATGGGTCGTTTTGCTGGTCTTGGAAACATCTTCCCAGAAACTGGCGTAATGTCAATAGTAACGCCTTTTAGTCTAAAAATCTCCTGCGCAAACCCGTGCCAGGTACACGATCCGCTATTTGCTGCATGATAGAGCCCAGGAGGGTGTCCTTCTACGATTTCGCGCGTCCTTTTCGCGAGATCGGGCGCATATGTTGGACTCGATTCCTCCTCATCAACAAGATCAAGGTGATCTTTAGTCTTCGCGAGTCCCAACATGATATCGATAAAACTCTTCTTCCCGGCCTCACTCGTAGCAGGCTTTCCGAACAAACGTGAGAGTCGAATAACGTAACCTTTGCCTCCGACCTCCATGACAGCCTTCTCACCCGCAAGTTTCGATCGACCGTACACGCTCAACGGATTCATTTCCGCATCTTCGGTGTATCCCTCGGCATTCTCACCATCTGTCACATACTCAGTTCCATAATGCACAAAAGGAATATCAAGATCACTCGCCAAACGTGCGAGCCTCCCCGGAACTTCACCATTGATCTTGTTCGCCATCTCCTCACCCTCTCCTTCAGCAAGATCAACCGCGTTGTAACCGATCGCGTTGATCAATAGCTCGGGTCCGAGCTCTCGTATCTTTGCATCGCTCGTATCCGCATCCAAAACATCGCAATCCTCGCGATCCCAAGCAACAACATCGTGATCCGCATATGTGTTCACGAGCTCCTGACCAAGCATCCCCTTTGCTCCGAGTATCAATACTTTCATATTACATTGGTTCTATTTCAGAAAGCATCGGGTGATTACGGTCACGGTCTGATAACACAGCATCCTTTAGTGCAATCGGCCACTCCACGCCAATAGCGGGGTCGGCAAGATTCACGAAGGCGCTCGTCTTGTATGCATCTTCACTCCAATGCGCATTCACACTATAAAGATAGTAAACGTCATCCGTGAGGCACTGATACGAGTTACCTACACCACTTGGAACAAACGCCGCTTTCTCGTCATCGAGTTCAACTGTGACCACTCGACCAAAAGAATCACCCTTTCGAAGATCGACATATGCCACAAAGACTTTCCCAGTCACAATGGTCACATATTTATCCCAGGGCTCAGCGTGGAATCCACGCGTAACACCTTTCTTGTTGAATGCTAAGCTGTTCTGTACTACCTGGAACTCACTCGGAAGTCCCGCTGCAACAAGCTTCTCTTTCTGATATTTTTCTTGAAAGGATCCACGGTCGTCCCCAACTTTAGTAACATCAAAAACAATCAATCCCGGAATCTCTGTCTCGTGCCCAGTAACTTCTGTTGTAGGTACTCCCATATTATTTTGATCCGTAATTTTTCTCGTAATATTCCTTGTAGGCTCCACTCTTACATCGATCTGACCATTCCTTGTGATCCTCGTACCAGTCGATCGTGAGCCGCAGCCCTTCCTCGAGCGTCGTTTTCGCCTCCCAACCAAGCTCTTCTCGAGCTTTAGATGAGTTCGTAGCATATCGTCGATCGTGCCCAGGCCGATCCTTCACGAACTCGATCCGGTCCTCACTCAATCCCAACAAACCAATCATGGTCTTTGTAAGATCCAAGTTCTTGACCTCGTTATCATCACCGAGTGTGTACGTCTCACCGATCTTTCCTTTCTGTAAAACCGCATCAACTCCTGAACAGTGATCCTCGACGTATATCCAATCACGAATCTGCAACCCATCGCCATACACAGGAACCGTTTTCCCTTCTTTCAAGTTTGAGATGAAAAGCGGAATCATCTTCTCCGGGAAATGGTACGGTCCATAGTTGTTCGAGCAGTTCGAAATCGTGATCGGCAAACCATGTGTATGGAAGTAAGCTCTCACAAGATGATCAGACGCCGCCTTGGAAGCCGAGTACGGATTACGTGGCGCGTACGGAGTGTTCTCATCAAAAGCAGGATCGTCTGGACCCAACGACCCGAACACCTCATCGGTAGACACATGATGGAACCTCTTCTTACCATGAGCTAATGCCGCGTCCAAAAGCACGAGTGTACCGAGAACGTTTGTCTTCACGAAGGCGTCAGCATCCAGTATCGATCGATCAACGTGAGACTCGGCCGCAAAGTTAACAATCGCATCCACATCCTTCACAAGATCAAAAACAAGATCACGATCCGTAATCGAACCGTGAACAAAAGTGTACCGAGGATCACCCTCAATATCACTCAAATTTTCCAAATTACCCGCGTACGTCAAAGCATCCAAATTCACGACCTCATCCTCAGGATGCTCCCGTAAAAAATACCGAACAAAGTTAGATCCAATAAACCCCGCGCCTCCTGTAACAAGTAATTTCATAGTCCTTGGATATTAACCCATAAGGCTGTTTTACTCAAGATCTACGCGATATTCTCTCGCATTCGTGCTGCATCACCCTCAATCTCGTCATTTGATCGCTCAATGTGGCCCCAGGGCTTATGACCGTCGTCTTTGAAGCGTGGAAGTATATGAATGTGCGGATGCATCACGGCTTGGAACGCAGCTTCGCCGTTATTCATGTGGATGTTGATCCCGTCGGCTTCCACGGCGTCTCGTACGTGTGGCGCGAGCTTATGAGCTACGCGGAATCCCTCAACCATCGACTCTTCAGTTGCGTCAAATATATTCACAGCATGTTCCTTTGGGATCACGAGCACATGTCCCTTTACACTTGGAAAAGCATCCATGATCGCGAGCGCATGCTCGTTCTCGAAAATGATTCTTGACGGAATCTCTTTGGATATAATTTTACAAAAAATGCAGTCTTCCATAATAACTAATTATGATTTACGTTTTGCCAACTTCTGATACCACCAAAATAATCCTAGCAAGAATAGCAGCAGGAATATGTGAGGTGAGAATACTCTAGTAACCGACGTTGGCACCATGAGCTCGATCACCACAAACAAGATCCAACTCGTGAAGCTGGTGTAAGTTAATGTTTTCGCTACAGCACGTGTGTTCATACTATTGTAGCTTCTTCATTATAAGATCGAGCACATCTAGTATCGTTCGCTCGGGGCGCCTAAACGTCATCTGAATCTTCTTGATATCGATAGACGCTTCACGATCCTCAACACGTGGAAGCGATATCACAAACCTGTACGACCCAGCATCTAACTCACTCGCCGTCGGATCATCTCCTGCGGCCTCACGTTCTAGGTTCGCGAGTGCAAAGGTGGTCTCGGTCACATCCCAACGTCTATCCCGTGTCGTCGGCTCGTAATCTGCAACGATGTAGTTTACACCGAGCTTGTCGAGGTTTGTTCGATCGTCGAGTTTCACGGGGAACGGATTAAAGAATGCTTCCTTTGAAAATGCGATCCTCCCATCGGTTACAACGAGCATGTCACCACGAGGAATAACGATCTTGGTAATCCCGACGTTCTTGTTTTCAATGTTGTACCTCTCATGAGGGATAGCAATCTCAACTTCATCATTACCCACCTTCACCGTCTGCACACCTTCCGCGTGTCGCGTGAACAGTGTCAGGTGCTGAGCATCCGTGTAGAGCGTAACTGGTCTCTCGCCATCCAAGTACCCAACCTCATCACCAATGTGCACGTTGGACGAGTACGTCATCTTTGAAGTGTTCGTATTCACAATGCGCCAATAAACATCATTCCCCGCATTAAGCTCCACTTTAACGAGCCCTGGCGACAATCCTGGAGCCTCAACGCGCAAGAACTTGCGCTCGAGCGAAACATTCGTCGACTGATCCACACCGTCATCATCTGCCCTAACCTCACCAACCACCTCCCCATTCTGATAAACGCGGATCGCAACGTGCTCCTTGCCTGGATTACGGTTCATGTCCATATACATAACCTCCATCTCAAACTGGCTACCATCTGTCGCGGCAACAAACTCATGGAACCCACGCAAAGAAACGTTCTCTTGGCGCACCGGACGCCCCCGTAACCAGTCGCGCGGAAGCAGATCTTTCTCTGGAAGATCATAGTGATACGTAGCGATCTCCGACAAAGACGGAGGGTCATTCAAAAACTGACCAAGGTCATCATAAACTTTTTTCCGTTGTAGAAACAAAAGGTCCCCCTGCGTCACAGCAGTCCAGTCCAGTTTGTCGATTATCTGGTGCGAGATCGGTCGCAAGTCAATCTGACCTGCCGACGCATTCACAGTAGCGCCGAGCTCAACGACGGGCTGATCTCGTGGATCGATCCACATAGATACATCTACCGTCTGATAATTCCCCGGCGGTGTCACCGACAAGTAAATCGGGTCACCGTGCAACCGTGCAAAACTTTCACCACCAACCTTGAGTGTGGTGTCGACTCGACCTGAAGGTCTAAGACCATGCACAAAAGCAGACTGCTCACCCGGCTCCCATGTAACCGTCTTCTCCCCATCAAGATCAAGATAGGTATAGCTAACAAAAAGAAGAAGACTTATCGGAAGAAGGACTATCAATGTTTGAAGTATCTTTGTCATTCTCTAGAAAATATATAAAGCGTCTTTTCTCCAACCTGCTCCACTGCCTGCATCTGTATCTGAACAGGAGCCAACCTCGTCTCGTGCAAGAAATCAAGATCCTGAATTGGCAAAGTTATGCCATAGTAATATAACGAGGCTCCCTTCTGTTCAACGGCGTCAATCATGATCGGTAGCGATGCATACGTCGTTTCGTCTCTTAATGATACCACCACTGAGCGTTGAGGAAATATTATCTTATCTGAACGATCCACAATCAACAGGTCATCCGCGCCAGTTTTGTCGAGCAACAGCGATCTCTCAGACTCAAACTCTGCAATATTTCCGACCACGCGCTGCAATCCCTCGTCTTGCCCAAGATAAGTAACATGGATGCCAGATATCACGAGCGCACCAATCCATATGATCATCAATACCGTCTTTCGAGCTTGAGTACGACCTCGTGCAAACCCAGTTGCAATCGCGTATCCGATCAGAGGGGTCATCACCACAGTTATCGGTAGCCAGTACCTTATATATGATGTTCCGATCGTCACTGCGGTCGGATCAGGGTTATCGTTCAAGTTCCACGAGCCATACAGAAGTATAAGATACGCAGTTACAAAAACTACGACGGTAACCAGCGCGCCAATATCTCGATCCTTGAATGACAGTTTTTTCCACCGGAATAAGATCAGCGCGAAGCCGTAGAGTGCAAAGAATGTCCAAAGTGCAAAGAATGCGAAGTGAAAATCGAAAAAGTTACGTACAACATTCATCTCATGTATACCAAACGGGAAAATGTATTGCATGATCGAAGACCCTGTAACGATCTCGCTCTCAGCCGCAACTTGAGCAACGGCTGGATCGACAGCCACGCTATAACCAGTAGTCAGAGCCGATCCGAATATCGCCACATTGAGTTGCAACATGATCACGATCGGTATCAAGAGGCCGACGAGGCCTGCCGCGATCTCGCGAAACGGTAGTCTACGAGCCTTCCATGCTACGACCAACAAGATCGGTACGAGCCAGATTGCGGCGTTGGTGCGAACAAAGATCGCCATCCCGAAAGATAAACCACCAGCAAGCATCATCAACTCACTCCAAATATCTTTCTTAAGACGGAACGGTTTCTTCTTTGCGACATACCAGAAGTACGCGGCGAAAATTAACATCGACACGAACAACACATTCGGATGCAGGCCGCGCGCTGTGAAATACCACCAACCAGGATGAACTGCGAGTGCAATAGCCGCAAACCACGCAACCAGTGGATCACGCATAAACCTCAGCACGACTTGTTGCCAGGCGAGGATAGCTAGAACTGCAATGAGCGGGATCACCAGATCGAGCGAGCTTGCCTCCAAACCGGTGACACGACGCACTATCCCAAGTATCCACGGCAAGCCCAACCACATGTTCGGCACCAACTGACCATCAACCACGTTCATGCTACGCGGATGGACAATGCCTCCGAGTTCGCTTGAATACGCAGCGGGCACATCGTACTCACCAGACACAACCGGCAACCTATCAGCAAAAAAAGCCGCAGCCGACTCGTCGGGTGCGTTCCATAGGTCTCCGGTATTTAGCGGAAACCAGGCATATGCAAAAAAGAGAGCAACCGCTCCCAATACAATGAATATTTTATTTTTTTGAGGCACAGGGGCAATTTCAAATTTTACCCAATAGTCATTACTACAAACTGTACGTCAGTAGGCTCATAACTGCAAGAACAATAGCTAAAATAAGCACTATCATCCCGATTGTAGTCAATATGGGCAAAGCGAGCGACAAAGACAGCATTAATAGCACTACTCCGAGGCTCTGAGCGAACATCTTGCTTTTTCCCCAGTAATTCGCCGTCACAATCTTACCTTCATGCTTCTTACTCACGCCCCCCATCACAATAGCGAGCTCAAAGAAGATCAAAGCCAATGTAAGCCACCATCCAACAGCGGTCGTTACAACAATCACAGCTGCTAACGAGATCAGGACCTTGTCGGCGATAGGATCAAATACTGTTCCCCATTCGGTAACTCGTTTTCTTACACGAGCCAACGATCCATCGATCACATCCGTAAATGCCACAAAAATAAAAAACGGGATAGCCCATGCATATGCTTCTATGGCTATCCCCCACACTGCAAATGGGGTCAACAAA
>JABIWD010000053.1 GCA_018701105.1 Candidatus Uhrbacteria bacterium
CGTCCCCATTGTAAAACACTATAAATTGTCCTGGTGCGATTGCGCGTTGCTTAGACTCGAACTTCACGTACCCACCATCACTCAACTTACACATCTGATCATCCTGTCGATACCGAATATGCGCAGCGAACTTCGCCGGCAACTTATGCTCGGCTCCAGAAACCCAGTGCAAGTCGGTTGCCTCTAGTTTGTTCGAGAACAATGCTGGATCGTCGTCATGCCCCACTACAAGCTCATTAGCCTCGAGTTTACGATCAACCACATACCACGGTGGACCTCCACCTACTCCAAGCCCATGACGCTGACCAATCGTGTAGTACTGCACGCCTTCGTGCTCTCCCACGATCTCGCCCGCAGTCGACACGATATTACCCTTAACCGGTTTGATTCTCTCTTTTAAAAATGTTGACAGATCGACCTGCCCAATAAAGCAAAGTCCCTGAGAGTCTTTCTTATCCGCAGTCACAAGGTCATACTTCTCAGCGATCTTACGCACCTCGGGTTTCTCGAGTTCTCCCACAGGAAACATCGACCGCATCAACTCACCTTGTCCTAATCTACACAAAAAGTAACTCTGATCTTTGTTGCCATCGACTCCCTTGAGTAAACGAGCTTGCCCGTCTACAATCTCGACACGTGCATAGTGGCCTGTCGCCATCTTCTCGCATCCAAGCTCATCAGCAACCTTCATCAACAAATCAAACTTCACCTCCGAGTTACACATCACATCAGGATTCGGCGTACGACCCGCGTCGTATTCCGCAATCATGTACTCATACACTCGTTCTCTATACTCTTTTTCAAAATCATACACATGCAGCTCTATCCCCAACGACGCCGCAACTCGCATAGCGTCGCGCTTATCCGCTTCCCAGTCACACCCACTCCAGTTTTTCATGAAGGCACCAACAACGTCATACCCCTGCTCCAACAGCAAAGCCGCAGCGACAGAAGAGTCGACGCCACCAGACATTGCACAGAGAATTTTGGGCTTGTTGTTAGACATAAAAACATCGTGTTAACGATGCTGGAATATAGCGGAATATCTGATGTTTGGCAAGCATTGCTAGTGTTCGCTTAATCGAAAAGGTTGCTTCGCTTCCGCTCGCAATGACGTGCCAGATATTACAGGAATAACAGCAGTATCAACCCCAGCAACACGCGATACACCGCAAACGGCATAAATGACCACTTCTCTATTACTTTCAGTAAAAATCGGATCGCGAGGATACCTGATATCAACGATGCTATAAATCCAACCATGAGCTCGAGCGTAAACAGATCGACGCCCTCTGACGCAGCCTTTAGCATCACATACGCCGCCGCACCTCCAACTGCTGGGATACTCAACAAGAACGAGAACCGCGCCGTAGTCTTGCGATCAAGCCCTGCCAACAACCCCACCGACATCGTAACCCCGCTACGACTCGTACCAGGAATAAGTGCGAGTACCTGAGCGAGTCCGATGTAGATCGATCGCTTCCAACCAACTGCAACATCTTTCTTTACTTTCTTTCCACCCATGCGACTCAACATGTCCGCACAACCAAGAACAACTCCCCAAACAATCAAACTCCAAGCAACAACGTCGATGGTGCGGATGGTCTCATCAATAAAGTCACCGAGCCATAGCCCTACGACCACAACCGGGATCGTCGCCACAACAACCATCCAACCGAGTTGTCCGTATTTCTTTTCTTTTTTTGTCACCATCCCAACCGCCATCTTTCGGATCTCCGACCAGAACACAACAACCACCGCAATAAACGTGGCTAAGTGCATCATCGTGTCGAACGCCAACCCGCGTGCCTCCCAACCAAACAATTCCGGGATAGCAATAAGATGCCCCGAACTTGAAATCGGTAGAAACTCAGTAATACCTTGAACAATTCCAAGGATGATGACTTCTAAATAGTTCATTCGTCAAATGTTACCCGCTGCCCAGGCTTTAGTGGAGTCCCCTTAGGTTTATCGTCTCCGGAACTCGTATCAGAATTCTCCTTTGGTGAAGCTAGAGCTTTCTCAGCGGGCTTAGGCGCGTCCTTTTTCACCTCAGGCTTTGTTCCACCACCACCATCACGTCCACCTTCAGATCGCCCACCTCTCTTACCACGACGTCTACGCTTCTTCCGCTCTCCACCACCGTCAGTTGACTCTGGCTTGTTTGCAGTGTCAACGGCCTTCGGCTTATCGTCACTCTCGCTCGAACGCTCCGGCTCGTCATTGCGAGGAGCTCGCGACGCGGCAACCTTTTCGTTTGAGCTTACATCAGCAACCTTAGGTTCTTCGTCTTTCTTTTCCGCTGGCTTATCGTCTTTCTTCTCCATCGCGCTTAAAGAAACCCCTTTAGGTTTATCTTCAGCCGCAGGCTTTGGAGCCTCCGCTTTCTTACTTGAATCATCGCGCTTTGGACGGTCACTCGAACTACCGCTCGATCGTGAGCTAGAACTCGATCCAGACTTGGAACCATAGCTAGAACTCGACCCCGAGCTTGATCGTGAGCTCGAGCCAGAGCCTGAACCTCCACCAGATCGTGAGCTCGAGCCTCCGCTTGATCTTCCACCAGAACCGCTGCTCGACCCAGATCTTGAGCTCGAGCCTCCGCCTGATCTCGATCCACCTCCGCCACCAGGTTTCTTTGGATACCCTGGCTTCAATCCTAAGATCTTGCCGTCGTCGTCTTTCTGAGCCCACTTACCATCACTACCAAGCTCAGCAACCGACCCAACCGCATTCAATTCCTCATCGTAAATAATATCTTTCCGCGAATCGTACTTACCTTTCTTCTTCAACTCCGCCACTTCTTCCTTACCTTCCTCAGAGTAAATTGGACGCGCACGATCAAGCTGCACAGGGATTGAAAACTCCTTCCCTGTCCATGAACACTTATACTTAATCTTTTTCTTCTTAGGTCCACCACCCTGTCCGGCACCGCGCGCCTTAGATTCTGCGATCATCTCCTCAACATCCTTTCCTTCCTCGAACCCAATCCACTTCAACACGCTTTCCTCAACCTCCTCGCGGCTTCTTCCGTAACGTTCACGGCTTCCTCTAACCACCTTCTCCTCAGAACCTGTAATTTTAGCAATAGGCGGCAACGTTCCTGCAGAAAATGGAGCGGATGACACACCGTCGATCATCAACTTCACATATACCGAATACTTTGGAAGGTTAATCATGTCCTCGGGAATAAACCGCGGCATCATCTCCTGCTCAAGTGCAACGGCGTCGGGTGCACCAATTCTAAACACAATCATTGTACCAACGTTACCAAGCACAGCATCAGCAACCTCTTCAGCAAGCTGCGCCATGTACTGGTGAGCCACAACCAAGTTTAAACGGTACTTTCGAGCCTCAGACAAAATGTTTGCAAAAGCTTCTGTAGCAAAGTTTTGAAACTCGTCAACGTAAAGATAGAAATCTTTTCGGAGGTTCGCGTCCATATCAACACGCTCCATGGCCGAGATCTGAATCTTTGTAATCAACATTCCACCCAAAAGTCTCATGTTCTCTTCTCCAATACGACCCTTGGACAGGTTGATTAGGAGAATCTTCTGCGAGTCCATGATTTCTCGAATATCAATCGTCGATCGAGGCTGTGCAACAATATTTCGAATAATGTCAGAGCTCAAAAACTGTCCAATCTTATTCTGCACAGCGGCAACAGCCTCCGTTGCATATTTCTCTGAGTATGCGGAGTATTCCAAGACCCAGAAAGACTTAACTTGTGGGTCCTTAATATTCTTAATGACTTCTAGTCTGTATGCCTCGTCCGAATACATGCGGTTGATTCCCATCAAAGTGGAACCTGGAGTATCAAGCAAAGCTAAAATCGTATTGTTCAAAATGTATTCCATTCGTGACGACCACATGTTCTCCCAAATCTTCTTAAACACGTTCATCAAACCAGCCGCGATCAAATGCTTATGCTTAGTATTGACCGCATCAAAAACATTGAACCCAATTGGCTGCTCAAGATCGGCCGGGTTGAAGTACACGACGTCGTTCACGCGCCAAGATGGGACAAAGTTCAACATGCCTTCCACCGTGTCTCCATGCGGGTCTATGTAACACAGACCGTGACCGTTATACACATCCTGCAAAACCATGTTCTCCAATAGAACCGTCTTTCCCATACCGGTCTTTCCGATAATGTACATGTGACGGCGTCGATCATCCGTTTTAATACCAAACTTTACCCCTCCCTGACGGAAGTTCGTTCTTGCAAAGTAGGTAATCTCATTTTCGTGATCGTGGATTTTCGGCATATCTATACAGGAAGATTTGGTGGCACAAACGGCCTATCGTCATCTTCAGAATCTTTTTGCTTGGTCTCTTCTGGCTCAACACTGTTACTCGCGTCCGCCTCAACAAGTGGACCTTCTGGAAGAATGTCCTGCAACTCATCCGGCGCAATCGTTGCCAGCTCATCTGGAGTCATACTGACGTGAGACTCTATATCTGGATCTGCCTTTCGCTCAATTGGCCGCCCCTGCTCATCGACTTCAATCAACGGTGAGTCTGATAGTTCATCGTTTTCACCAAAGCTAGCAGTTGGAAGATACGTAGGAGCCTCTCCTCGCTTAGCCTCAGACTTCTTGATCAACGGAGCCTTAATGTCGATCGTAGGAAAATGCCACAGTGTAGCGAGCTCTTCCAAGTTTAAATACATTGGAGACGACCCCTGTGCAAAACTCCGCCCCTTCAAAGCTGACATCAATTCACGCTGCTTTCTACGATACTCCCAAATCAACCAGAAATAGTCATCGCGCGGCATAGTCGCTGGGTCGTACTTAAATCTATTCCCCACTTGGTTCGCATATAAAGCAATATACCCCTTCCACAAAGAGTTTCGTCCACCCTTATTGTATACATCATGACGCGCAACATAACCCCAGCGAATCTTCACTGGATAACCTGGTTTTGCGAGCTTCTTTGCCACGGCATCCAACTGACCCTTCTCCTGGTTCGTCATGTTGAAGATCTTGAAGGCATCCTTTGGAGCCTCAGCTGCCTCCGCGCCGCCAAGTAACGAGCCTACCTGAGTCGACACCTCTCCAGGAATCCATGCGATTGGACCCATCGCCTTTTGCAAACGAGTCTTTTTCTTTGGAGGTTCTTTTCCGAAAGTCTTCATGATGAAGTCCTCTCCTCCCTGGACAGCGCCAAGATCGCCGTCTGGGTAAAGCATAATGTGCATGTAAAACTGCTCACCGTGCCCAAAACGACTCATCAACTCGAACAATTGGATCAGAGGATCCTTCAGCTTCTGGTCTTTACTCGCCATGTGCTCAAAATCCTCGTAAGTCTTGATTGGCAAGTACTGACCTTCGCCCAATGTAATCTCCCCACCAAACAGCTCATGCGTGTCGTTTGGAAAGTCATCTGGGAGATGCGTCATGTAGTCGTCCACCTCTGCGATTTCCGCATCTGGATACTGGGAGTAGATTGCAGACTCAATCAGGTCGCGGTAGAACGGATCAAGACGCATGAAGAACTGAATGTACCCATCGATACTTACAATCTCGAAACTTGTAGTCTTCAAAAACTTTCCGTAAAGCCATTTCTCCTTGAAGGTGATCACCGACTTCGTTCCCTTGATAATCGCGAAAATATTCTCGACAGCCTTTGGTGACTGCTCACTCATGACAGGAACATCGATAGCGAGCGTGATCTTTTTCATCTTCGCAGAAAACTTTCCCTGACGTGTTCCCAAAAAGATCATGGAAGCTCCCCAAATCAAAACCCAAGCTATGGGAATCCAACCAACCGTAATCATGATACGGAAAAACATCTCGTCAGCTGGAAGTGCGAGAAAACGCTGAATTGTACTGAAGTCAACGACTAATTGAAGCATAATTCCCTGTTATTGTAACATGATATGCGACCGTTTACCTGTTGATATCAAAAACACCGCCCATCATGTCGGGCGGTGTTATTTGTTTTGTTTGAAAATCTATTTGTTCTCCCAGTTTCTCCACGTCACCAACAAAGGTGATGCAAGGAAAACCGACGAGTACGCTCCAACTCCGATACCGATGATCAAAACGAGCACAAAGTCTTTCACAGTCTCCCCTCCGAAGATGTAAATCGCTATAAGTGCGAGTAACGTCGTTACCGTCGTATTGATCGACCGTGCGATCGTCTGCGTCACAGACTTGTTCACAGTCTCTTCAAAGTGATCGTCTCCGTCTGCGATCAAGTTCTCACGCACACGGTCAAATACCACAATCGAGTCGTTAACCGAGTAACCCAGGATCGTCAGAAGCGCCGCAACGAATGCGGTACCAACTGTAGCTCCCGTGAAGTGTCCAAGTAACGCGAATACTCCCAATGGGATAAAGATGTCGTGCAGTGCGGCGACAATCGTCAACACGCCGTACTTCCAACTCTTAATGTATCGGGAAACTTTTCTAAACGCGAACGCAACGTACAGGATAATCGACAAGAAGATAAGTCCCAAAGCCACGAACGACTTCCTCTGAAGTTCCTCTCCAATAACAGGTCCAATAGAGTCGAATCGCATCTCCTCAAGCTCACCATGAGTCTTAAGTACACTCAACAGCTCCTGGTGTCGGTCTTCTGAAAGCGTGACCTGACGTACGAGCAAGCCTTTCTCGTCCGTTGGCTGAACTGATCCCTCCACGAACCCAGCCTCCTCGACGCTCTGTCGAATCTCCGCGATATCAACGCGCTCCTCAATGTACTCGACCTCGAGCAACGATCCACCGGTAAAGTCGATGTTGAGCTTTAGTCCGAGTGTAGATAGTAAGATGATGCTGACCACTACCAGTGAAGTACTGATAGTAAACCAGATTTTTCGGTTTTGTATGATCTGCATATTATCGAATCTCTTTTACTCCAAACAGCGAGGGCCTGTTGAATCCCTTAACTCGTGCTGAAAGCATTAACAAAACGCGCGTAATTGTAATCGCGCTAAACATTGAGATGATAACTCCAATCGCCAACGTAAGTGCGAATCCTTGGATGAAGCTAGTCGAGAACCAGTACAAGATTGCACAAGCAATCAACGTAGTCACGTTTCCATCACGAATAGATGTCCAAGCCCGTCGGAATCCCTGGTCGATTGCTCGTTCAAGGTTTCGTCCTAGATTCAACTCTTCTTTCAATCGCTCAAAGATCAGAACGTTCGCATCAACAGCCATTCCAATAGACAAGATAAATCCTGCCAAACCGGCGAGGGTCAACGTCACAGGTAATAGCTTGAAGATCGCAAGTACGATTGCAGCGTAACCTGCAAGTGCAAGCACTGACAACAGTCCTGGTAATCGGTAGTACAAGATCATGAACAGCGCAACGAGTACGAGTCCGATCAATCCGGCGTTCAAGCTACGCTCAAGCGAGATAGCTCCAAGTGTTGGTCCAACTGTCTGCTGTGAAATCAGGTCGATAGGTACTGGAAGCGCACCGGCATTCAACCGCTGAGCAAGCAGCTTAGCCTCGTCAATGTCGCCGATTCCAGTAATGATGGCTTCTCCACCTGTAATCTTCGCCTGCACAACAGGGCTTGAGATAACCTCTCCATCAAGGAAGATGGCGATCTGCTGACCAATAAGCTCTCCCGTCATGTCACCAAACATCTTTCCACCTTCGCTATCAAACACAAGTGTTACGTAAGGTGTACCGGTATTCTGATCGAACTCAACACGTGAGCTTTCCAACTGCGCTCCACCCAATCCAGTATTCTGCCAACCGGCATTTTCTACAAAGTTCGATGCGTTAGTCTTCGCAACTGCAATCTCATCAAAGCTGAACTGATCAGCATTTCGTTCGTCTACCTTATGAAGAACTACTAGACCAACGTCCGTCTTAGCGATTCCAAACTCTCCGTCCTCAGCAGCTCGCAAGAAGTTACCAACCTCCATGTCTGTACTGGTTGCAGAAATCCAGGCATCAGTGTCTCGAGAAGGATTTTCTGACATCTCTTCCTTTAGCTCGTCAAAGTTTCGTGCTGTTGCACGCGCCAAGATATCGTCAGCAATAGTATTAGCTTCTTCAAAAGTTCGCTCGTGATTTCCACAAGCAAACGCCTCGTTATGACACAAAATAATCTCATCATACTTAAACTCAGGAGCTTCCTGCTTTCCAGTCAGCTTCAAAATCGAGTACGTGAGGTCCGTCTCAAAAATATCACCGGATATACTTCCCTCTCTCAATTTCCCGGCATGGTCAACGTATGGGCTGTCATCAGACAAGAATCCGCTCGAGAACACGCGTCCTCCAATCGCATCTGCAGCAACATCCTCAAAGGACTCGTCACCAAGTGCACGATCAAGCAAAGCCTCGGCCTCTTCAAGCTCTCCTACGTTGGCTTCAGCAATCGCAGCTGCCTGCTCGTCTGTGAGCACAATGTTAGCCGCGTTTCCTGGACGCTTAAACTCCAAGATAGGAGTCTCTCCGATCTGCTTAATGGCCTCTGAAATATCAGAAATGCCGGCAAGCTCCACAATGATGCGAAAGGCTTCCCCGCTCTTAGTTGTCTGCACAACTGGTTCTGAAACTCCGAATGCGTTAACTCGACGTTCAATAACGTCGCGAACTCCATTAAGTGAGTTCTGCTTCTCTGCCTCGTCTATCGCAGACAAGTCCGCCTCGTAAACAAGGTGTGTTCCTCCGATTAGGTCCAACCCCAGTCTGAATGGTCGTTCCTGTAGTGAAAGTGGTTCAAACGTACCGATCGTAGCATTCCAAGCGTTTGGCAAAACGTATCCGGCTGCGAGTACAACTAGTACGAACAGTGATGCGAATGCCCAAGGAAGACGTGATTTAGCCGGCTTTGACGCATTGATGCGTTGATGTTTGTCGTTTTTCTTATAGTTTTTGTAAGACATAAGTCAAATATGGCCGTATTTTAGCTCAAGAACAGTTTCTTGGCAACAAAAAGCTGCCCAATCCCCTTGACACCCCTCAAAATCCGTGATATAAATAACCGTCGACTATTCGACAGAAAGGTAGAGGTGATGGCCAAGAAACGGTCACGTACGCATGAGGTGCGCGGGAAGAAGGAGGACGACAACAGGATCGTCATTCGACCCGAGGACATCAGGGTTCGGCGCAAGTTCGCGCGGCCCACACGGGTTCACGATACGTCCAATCGGAAGTATCGCCGTCGTGGGAATAAATCTCATCGTCACCTTGAGTGACACCAGGAGGAGCGATGCTCTACACGCACGTCGTAGCTCACTCTGTGGGCTTCAACCAAAAAGACCCGACATTGTCGGATCTTTTTGTTTTCTAACTCTATTTCTTAATTCAAGTCTTTGTACTTCTTGTAGATGAACTCCAACGCTACACCTACCGTCATCAAGTACACGACCGCACCTGCAAGCCATCCGACAACCGGCACAGCTACAATGATAAGTGCCGCTACCAAAGTACCAACGAGTGCACTCACCCAAGTGATCACTGGAGCGTCTTGCTTCTTTGCAACCTGGAATATCCAGCTACCTAGCATAGTACCAACGAGTCCAAGCGAGATGACACCGATTATCATCCACATCGCAATCAACACGAGAGCAACTGGAGCCCCTATAACGGTTACAAACAACAGACCAATGATTGCAGGCCCCGCTATGAACAGCAGTAAACCTCTCAAAAATGCTGCCCCCGGTTTCTTCGTAGCACTTTGAATCATACCCTTCGTTGTCTTTGGAATCGACAATGCAAGGAATAGTGCCACCAACATTGCAGCTACAAGTTTCAACAAAACGATTGTACCAAGTACGCCACCGATTACAGCTGCGATCTGCTCCTCATCAACATCCAGATCAAGATCAACTACAACCGCCTCCTCATGCTCAGTCTTCAGAACCTCTCCAATTATCGAAGCTCCATCAGCGATAGTTGCAACCAAGCTGCTCTTGTACTCAACGCTTCCAAGAACCTCTGCACCATCAGCAATTGTCAGCTCCTCAATCTCTCCTTTTATATCTCCAGCGATGCTACCGTTCACCATCACCTCTGCACCACTTACAATCAAGTCACCGCCGATATCACCATCAATGATGATAACACCTGCTCCGGCAACTAAGTCGCCACCGATCGATCCGCTGGCTAAATGTAACAAAGCACCTGCTGCCAATACGTCACCGCCGATGTCACCGTTAATCGTCACGTTCGATCCCGCAACACGGAGATCGTCTCCGATTGAACCCGTTAGGTTCACGTTTGAACCTGCAACGAACAGATCCTCTGATACTTCTCCCGATACGTTGATGTTAGCTCCAGCAACGAACACGTCACCAGACACTGGACTTGTGACGTTCACCATTGCACCTGCAACGTAAAGATCGTCCTCGAGCGCTTCGTTAATCGTCACGCTGTCGTCTGCCTTAAACGTCGCGGCAGACGCAAAAAGTGGCATTGAAATCAATGCGAATAATGATAGAGCCGTAAAAATGCGATACATATTACTTGATGTAACTATTGATATCGTCCTCCACCATTGCGAAGTGGCGATCCCATTGTGAATGAAGTGGTGTTGGTAGCTGGCTCGTAGGGAACCAGTTTATGTCGTCTATTTTATGAGGCTCCCCGTTCTTCATACCGTTCGGGTTCACCAATACAGAGTGGATCGTTGCAATCCAATGCGTCTGCCTCCCATCATGCTCACGAATCACATTCGTGGTTGCAACATGCTTGGCCTCTATTACATCTACATTATACTCCTCTTTTATCTCTCGGCGAAGTGTAGTTTCAAAATCCTCACCAAACTCCATAGATCCCCCACCGCAATCCCATCGCCCGTGCTCGTCACGACAGTTCACACTCCGTTTTCCAAGAAGAATATTCCCCTCACCATCATGGCAAAAGAAAACACATGTGTTGCCAATAAAGTCTACTCCTTTCTTTAGATCTAGTTTTTCTGCTTGCATACAATCGAATTTTACCACACCAACCAAGCAATGAGCCCGATCTGAATCAACATGATCAACGCTACAACGATCTGAAATGATGTCTTGCGTGTCTTGTGCCGAAACGTATGCATCCCAATCAAAGCACCGGCTGTTCCACCCAACAACGTAACCGCATACAAAACATTCTCCGGAACACGATCCCCTCGCCTAGTCGCCTGCCATTTATCGAATCCGTACATAAGAAAAGTCGCCGCGTTCACAGCGATCAGAAATACATACAGTGGATCGATGGTGAATGTTGAGATCAAGCTGATCGACACTACTACGACGGCAAGTAACCAAAGTACGAAAGCGGATGAGTAAGGTTTGCGGTTTCGACGCTTCATGTGTTCATGGTACCAGAAAACTTGCACAAACACTCTTACCACCCTCGCGCCTGCTTACGTTTACTGTACATACGCTCGTTAAATCCACCATTTTCCACAAACTGACGGTCCAGAGCCTGCAACTGCTTGTCCAACAAGTAATTTGCCTGGTGAATTAAGCAAATTGCAGCATTCGCTGCAATGCTAGATTCTTGAATATAGGTCCTATAAGTCCTATAGGACCTATTATCTAGATATGCAAGCCGGCGAATTTCTAGAGCAAAGTCGCTAGATTTTTCCCAGACCGGCATTCCTCGCTGACGCAAAAAATCTTCGTAATCAAGCAAAAGCTCCTCCAAACTCGCACGCGCCACGCTTACCAGCTTAAGCTCGGTTTTCTTGGACGTACCAGAAGCCTGGCAACCCTCTGCAATGTTCTGCCGCCCAGACCGCGCAGCTTGTATCATCTGGTCTTGCATCCTGTACGCTCTCACGTACTTTTCGCAGAATTCAACTGTGAAGTCGTAAATGATTGTAGTAGTCTGAAACGATTTCAGATCTCTGTATCCACCGTGTGGCGTAATGATACCTCCGCTCATAAATATATAACAAAAAATAAAACCCCCAATGTTGGGAGGCTTATTTGTTCACTTACATTACAACAGCAAATTTGAGGCTCGTCAATTGTGGACAGTTTCGTGACAAACAAAAGACCCGCATCGCTGCGGGTCGGTTTTTTTATCTAGGCCCCATGACACTTCTTAAACTTCTTCCCGCTCCCACATGAACAAGGATCATTGCGTCCGATCTTGTCATCACCCGTTGGCTTAGCAGCCGTTCCCTGTGAGTCTGAAACTCGGGCTCGGTCGGCGATGCTTGGTGATCGCATTAGTTTTACTGCGTCGGAAATTTTGAAGATAGTGTAGGCAACCTGCTTCTGCGCCTCGGACAACATTACCTGGAACATGTTGTAGCTCTCTCTCTTGTACTCTACTAATGGGTCACGCTGGGCGTATCCGGAAAGTCCTACAGATGATCGTAGTTTTCTCATTGCGCTCAAGTGCTCCACCCACAAGTTGTCGACTGATCGCAGCAACAACTGCTTCTCTGTCTGTGATAGCTCCTTGCGGTCATCAAACAAGCTCTCAAGCTCGTTATATGCCTTCTCTGCGTACTCCTCGAGAGTCTCGATGATCTGAGTGCGCACCTCTGCCGCCTTAGCAGCCTGCGGCGCTTTCACTCCATTGAACTCCATGTATGAATCGCGTACATCAGATGGCACTTTCACGATCGTGTTCATGGTCTCAAAGATCTCGTTCACATTCCAATCCAAACCATCGGCTGTGTGGAACGCAACAACGTGCTCAATCTCAGATGTAATGTTTTCGAGTACGAGCGGCTTGAAGTCCTCGGAGTTTGTCTCCATATCAATGTCAACGATGTCACGTCGCATCGTGTACACGGACTCACGCTGCTTGTTCAGCACGTTGTCGTAATCGAGTAACCGTTTTCGAATATCAAAGTTATGTCCCTCCACCTTTTTCTGCGCAGACTCAATCTGCTTCGAGATCAGAGAGTTCTCAATAGGCATGTCGTCGGGTACTCCCAACTTCTCCATTGCGCCCTTCATTCGATCCGATCCAAAAATTCGCATCAGGTCATCATCCATGGACACAAAGAACTGTGTCTCTCCCGGGTCACCCTGACGTCCTGATCGTCCACGAAGCTGGTTGTCGATTCGTCGCGACTCGTGACGCTCTGAACCAACCACAAAAAGTCCACCAAGATTCTTGACCTCCTCACTCTCCGCCTCAGTCGCCTCTGTTCCTCCAAGTTTAATGTCCACTCCACGACCAGCCATGTTTGTTGCAACTGTGATTGAGCCCTTACGTCCGGCATTCGCAACAATCTCTCCTTCACGCTCATGGTTCTTTGCGTTCAACATCTCGAAAGGCAATCGCGCTTTCTTTAACGCATCACTCATCTCTTCATTTTTCTCAATAGAAACCGTTCCAACCAAAACTGGCTGACCCTTTTCCTGCCGCTCGCGGATCTCTTTCACGATCGCCTTGATCTTGGCATCGTTATCGCGATAAATCTTGTCGCGTCCGTCAATTCGAGCGATCGGCTTGTTTGTTGGTATTACAATTACCGAAATATCATAAATCTTTTGGAACTCTTCCTCCTCAGTCTTTGCAGTTCCCGTCATTCCCGACAACTTGTCATACATTCGGAAATAGTTCTGGAACGTAACCGTTCCAAGAGTCTGCGATTCGTTCTTCACCTCTACGCCCTCCTTAGCCTCAATAGCTTGGTGCAGCCCCTCCGAGAATCGGCGACCTTCCATCATGCGCCCAGTAAACTCATCAACGATGACGATCTCTCCCTCTTTCACGACGTACTCACGATCACGGTGATGCAAAACCTCGGCTCGCAACGCCTGTTCCACGTGATGCACAAGCTGCACTCCACCAGTTACGTACAAGTTTTCTACACCGAGCGCTTTCTCCACCTTTGTAATTCCATCATCTGACAAAGTGGCAACTTTCATCTTCTCATCGATGTTGTAGTCTTCTTCCTCTTTCAAAACACGAACAATCTGTGCAAACTGCTGATACATGGCACTAGATGTCTGAGCTGGCGCTGAGATGATCAGCGGAGTTCGTGACTCATCGATCAAAATAGAGTCGACCTCGTCAATTACACAGAAGTTAAGCCCACGCTGCACGCGCTGTTCCTTATTGTGCACCATGTTGTCGCGAAGATAGTCAAAACCAAACTCATTGTTTGTTCCGTATGTGATGTCGGCCTCGTACGCTTCACGTCGAGTAACCTCTCGCAGATAATCATGCTGAACCTTGAACGATCCTGTATCGTCGTGCTCTGCGTCAACCTCTTCCTCGTTTGGCACGACCGAAGGGTCATAAACAAAAGCACCGTCATGCGAGATAACACTCACAGACAGTCCTAGGAAATGATAAACCTCTCCCATCCAAACCGCGTCACGCATTGAAAGGTAGTCGTTCACGGTTGCAAGGTGCACTCCTTTCCCGCTAAGCGCGTTCAGGTACACGGGCAAAGTCGCAGTCAACGTCTTTCCTTCTCCAGTTCTCATCTCCGCGATGTTGCGACGATGCATGGCGATTCCACCAGTCAGCTGAACGTCGTAGTGAAACTGACCAAGAGTTCTCTTCGCAGCTTCTCGAACGGTCGCAAAAGCCTCAGGAAGAAGATCGTTCAGATCCTCGTCCTTAAGTGCTCTCTCCTTAAGCTCAATACTCTTAGCCTTAAGAGCGTCATCTGACAATGCGGCCATCTCCTCCTTGAATTCATTGATACGAGCAACGACCGGCTCAAAGCTCTTCAATACTTTCTTGTCTTTGTCCCCTAAAAATCTATCTAAAAAGTGTGCCATAATGGGGCAATATTACTAAAAATCGCACATTTGGTCAACCAAAAGCCCTTCTTCGCATAGGGCTCAGAAGGGCTCGCGGGGTGCAGCGCATGCCCCCGCTAACTATATCTACACAAAATACCTTTATTTGTTACCGAATCGCATGAAAGACTTCCAAGACCGACCTTGCTTCTTGGTCTTTGCATCGCCCTTCTTCTTCCAATCCACAATCTGCCGCTTAATACTTGCCTGAACCTTATCTATCGCCTCATACAAGCTCTCGGCTCGCTCAGATGCGTAAAACTTCTCCCCTTTTACATCTGCAGAAAACTCCGCGTAATATACATCTCCCTTATTATGATGATCAGACGGCTTCCCAACCTCAACAGAAATCTTAGCCGGTTGCATGCGTTTTACAAGCTTTCGCAATACTGACACACGCTTCTCAACATAATCCTCTATCGCACTAGTAAGTTCCATGTTTTTTCCGTGGATCTTATCGATTTGCATAGTTTTGAAAATAGATTGATTACTCCTATATAATACATCTCGTTGACGAGTGAGGCAATGCGTGGTTCACTGCCCATGTTCTTTCGGAAGGGAGGAATCATGACACGAGTGAAAACGTACATGCAAGAAACTCGAGTGTTCGCGATTCTGGCGGGCCTGGTGGGGTTCGCTCTCGAGATGCGAGCCTACGCAGTCTGGCACCAACGTCAGCAGAGCACGAGCGACGTGTTCGATCAGGTGCTACTCCGACTCACGGTGATGCATCGCGGCATTCAGTGTTGCAGCACCGTAGCCAACAGCCTGATCACGATGTTCCTGTTCGTGAGGCGCGGAAGCTACGTGGAACGCGGCTCGGAGCCCGAGGACCATCACGTCGCCAACATCCTGCTGTACGCCATGCATTGCGCGAACCAGTACCTGGATGCAGAGGGACACTCCCGGCGAGAAGGACGAGTCCACGGGATCCCAGATGAGAACCCAGGCGACATCAGCGTCGACACGGCCACCGTCCCGATCCTGGTCGGCAAAATGCAGAGGTGCGCATCGTCTCTGCAAGTGGCCGAGTGGAGAAACGCAGAGGCAAAGGCCGGCTTCTTCCACATCGCGAATGTGGTGTTCGGAACACGAGTGGATCTCTCTGACCTCGAGATACCCTTCGAGGCCCGCAGGATCGTGACCGATCTGGACAGGCTCGAGATCTAGATCTCGAGTCCACGTAACCCCACGACCCGCTTCTTGCGGGTCGAATTTTTTTAACCAAAAACCGAGCGGTGAGGCTCGGTTTTGCTTGTATTGCTTGAGCGGACGCGCAGAAGGGCGTCCCTACATGTCTAGGGTGTAATCGAACCAGAATACAACTGAGATGTCATGGACTAGTTGAGCCCAGTCTGCTCCGTATGTTGAGATTGCTGTCTCTTCGTCTGGGATGTGAGTGATTGTACCAATGTCATCGAGCACAACGTATACTCGATTGTCTGATTGTATCTTTATGAGACTTCCCTCTGCCATAGTCATACGCCCACCGAATGGGAGCTCACGAAGCTGATCGTCATCAACCTGCACCACTCCGCTGAAGTCTGCGTATCGTGAGAGGAATACTGCTTCGGATGGGAAAACGTATCGTGTTCCGTCTTTCACGAGGTAAACGCCTGAAAGCTCAACGCCTCGGAAGAGTGATCCTTCACGAATATCGAGGACCTCGCCAGCTGGTGCGGTCATCTCCGCGAGGACTGGACCTGTGAGCTCTGGTTCTGCCGTTTCAGGTTCTGGTGGGATTACGATATCTGAAGCTGTGATCGAGAACGATGCGTTAGACTCGTCGTCTATGAGGACTCCGCCTGAACTAGTAACGGCATCGACTCGTATCTTTGCTGTAGCTATTGTCTCGTTTGGAACGGTCCATGTGTACGAACCGTCGTTAGGCTCATCGCCTGCAATGAGACCGTAGCTATGTCCATTGTCTGAAGAGTAGTAGATTGAGATCGAGTCTAGATTATCGCCAGATGCTAGCCATGTGATCGAGTACGCCTGGTTTCCTTGGAGTATCTCTGCACCATTTGGCGTGATCATCATCGCAGTTGTTACAACTGCTGCTGGGCCGGTTCCTGGGGTTGGGGTGCCTCCGCTTACCTCTGCAGCTATTGTGAAGGTGAACGGGTCGTTCATTCCAGAAACTACTCCTGCAAAGTTGTTTTGTGAAACGTATGCGTCCGGAGCTCCAGTGATATCTATTGTGATGTCTTCACTATTTGTCCAATCTGCGGATGGAGTGATCGTATACACAGTGTCTGAAACGCTCCATGCACCCGAACGTCCTGGATCAGTTCCTGCACCACAACATGAGTATGTAAATCCAACACCAGTGTCCATTGTTTCTGAAAACGTAAGGACTACTGTTGCATCCGTGGCCACATCCTCTTCTGCGTCCGTTGGAGACGAGGAAACTAGGACTGGGCCGGCTCCGTCATCAACATTCTCCGCAGTGAATGTCTGCACAATGCCTCCACCTGCGTCCTGGATTTTATCTGTAGCATCATCTGAGTTGTCATCATACGCAATCGTTGGCACCGTTACATGCCCTGTTTCGTCCGCGTCCGCACTCGATAGCACGACAGTGACATCCGTACCCGACGCTGTAGCATTTCCCGAAAGTGATCCGGCAAAACCGTTTGACCCCGAAGAACTCACCCATGCAAATCGAGTTGACGACAGAGTTCCACCGAGTGTTACCGTTTCTGAGAACGTGAGAACTATTTGATCTATAGTGCCGTCATTGTCGTCATCTTCATACACAGAAGAAACGTAGGTTGGCACCCTGTCATTTTGGGTCACAACACCATCAAACCCATCACCACCATTACCACCTCCGCAACATGTTCCAGTACCTCCTGCACCCTTTGCTGCAGTATTAGCGTCCGTTACACCAGACAGATATGTACTATCGTCCGTTGCATAATCAAGATATATCAAACCTCCTCCACCACCTCCACCTCCTCTACCAGTTCCAGTGGCGGTTCCACCGATACCACCAGATACCTGAAACGCTGATCCAGCAGTCGCGGTACCCGCCAACGAGCCGGTTACGATCCATATGGACCCACCAGAACCTCCTCCAGCACCATTATTTCCATGATCATCACCATCACCACCATTTGCAGTTATAGATCCGTTCACAACGACGGAGTTTGATGCATCGATTTCAATGTAGCCCCCACCATTTCCACTTGTTGCAACACCCTCACCACCGGCTCCACTTGAACCGAACCGATAACCAGAAGGTGTGCCCGGAACATCGTACGTAGCTCCAGCTATAGCACCATCAACCGTTGTACCACCAAGACCACCGTGACCAGCACCACCACCTGCATATGAGGCAGCGTCTCCGTATCCAGTTGTAGTAATGGTACAAACATTTGATCCGTCCGGCCCGTATCCATTACCTCCACTTCCAGATCTACCTAAACACCCTAACTCATTCGCAGAAATCGAAGAACCCTGATACACAGTCACATCCGTTACATCAAATGTAAGGTTGGAAGTGATCGTAGTTGAGTTTGACCCATCTCCAAAACCAAGTGTCAACGATATTGCGTCGTCAATAGTGAGAGCCGTGTTCGAGTAATCCGTCGCGGTGATTGAAGAATCAGTCAAAGTAAGGCTTTCGTTATCCACAATATTCAGATCGATACTATCGGAGCTAAGAGTCAGCCCATCCCACGGAGACGTAACCCCGCCGCTTACATTAATCGACAGATTCCCACAGTCTTCAATGGACTCCACATCGGTTGACCCTGCAGACCCTCCACCGATTGCCAATGTGCCCGCATCAATTTGCAATGTGGACACGCTGGCACAATCCATGTCGGTATTCATCATTGTCAACGTACCGTCAACGTCCAATATAGATGCCGCAGTCTCAAACGTTAGGTCAGCTAACTGGACTCCTGAATTTCCTATACCCGAAATATACAGATCATTGAAGTGCCAGCTCACATTACCCGTATCGTTATGGTCTCCATCGGCAAAAAAGAACCCAGAAATAATCCATGCATCCGCATCAGTATATTCGCTTGTATCCGATGCCTCATCAAGGATGATAACCGAGCCGCTATCCCCGTCTTCAGGATCTCGATTAGAGGAACCACCTGCACCATCACTATCCGGATCGGCATCTCCACCAATTGCACTAAATATAGCTTCGTAATCGTCTGGCATCTGCATTGTACTAGTACCGTATCTCAAATAAATACGTCCACCAGAACCACCACCACCATCACGACCGGTTCCGTCCCCAGCAGTTCCACCGTTAGCCGTAATAGTAGGAGTAGTATCACAGCCATCACTAGAACCGTCAGTACAGCTAAATACTCCGGCAACTATGTTCACTCCTCCGCCGGCACCTCCACCTCCACCATTCGCACCATTCGCAGACGTGACACCAACATCCCCGTTTGCCGAAATAGCACCATCAAGCGTAAAAGTACCCGTGACTATCAGGCGAACGCCACCTCCACCTCCACCACCCGTCGTACCAGCGTCTAAACCAGCCGCACCACCAGAGCCTATCGTAACGGGATTTAATGTCACACCATATGGTACCCCTCCGTCAGAACTAGTCTCGGCAGCATCCCCGCCATCTCCACCATGAGAGCCCCCACCTCCTGAATAGTTTGCAGTCGTACCAGCGCCAGGTCCAGAACCGTTGTTACCAGCAGATGGTCCGCCGTCATAACCCAATGCATCTAAATTTATAGTCGCGCCACTGTTTATTGTCATGTTGCCACCTACGGTAATGTCAATATCGTATGCTTGCGTAGTAGTGTTCGTAGTGTGACTGATGTCTGACCCGCTATACATGATCAAATCGTTGGTCACTGTTAGTTCAGTGCCAGTAATTGACGCATAGTTAAACTGCAAAGTTGGTGAAGTTGTACCACCAGCATTACCCATAGTTAGCGAACCAACAGTGTCACCAGCTGAAATTGTCAGAGTCACGTTTGCATCGATAGTTACATCATCGGCTGTATCTGGAACCGAGTCTCCACTCCAGTTATTGGCCGATTCCCACGTAGAACCGTCGCCTCCCCCATCCCACGAAATTGAGGCGGCATTCGCCCCCGTTGCAAACACAAGAACCCCGAAAGCTGCAATAACAAAAGAATAACAGCTAAATGTCAGGAGCCTTCGAGAATGGTTCATAAAAATATAGTTATTTCACAGCTATTATACCAAAAACTCGACCGTTTCCGGTCGAGTTATGCACATTTTTTCTAGAACCCAATCAACTGAATCTCTTCTTCTAACTGAACCCCATACAAATTGCGAACCTTAGTCTTCACAGCCGCAAGCAACTGCACAATGTGATCAGCTGTAGCACCCTCTCCATTGATCACAAAGTTGCCGTGCACATCCGATATCGACGCCCCACCAACCTTGAACCCCTTGAGACCAGCTTGGTCGATCACCCATCCTGCAGGAATCCTCTTATTGTTTATAAAATTCGGTGGGATATTATCGATTCCAATTGCTTCTACGAGTTTATCTATGTCCGATACGTCGCTGAACTCAAAGTTCTTGTACGCGCACCCAGCACATCTCGCGTTCTTAGGCTGAGATGCTGCGCGGCACTGCAAGACGTCCTCGAGTTTCTCAAGGTTCCGCTCGGCATCACGTTTCTCAAGCATAAAGTGAGCTCGCAACACGATCCATGGTTTGCGCTTTACCTCTGACTCTCGATATCCCATCTTAAGCTTCTTTGCTGGGATCGAGCTCAACTCCCCCGTTTCCCCATCAACTATATCGATAGATTCGAGGCTGTCTTTAGCCTCCCCACCAAAACATCCAGCATTTCCACGCACGGCTCCGCCAATTGTCCCAGGCAACCCGACAGCCCACTCAAATCCTGTAAGCCCGAGCTTGCTGGTCTCTCGCGCAACCATCGCAGACAGAGCGCCCGCCTCTGCAACAACTTCCCCACTCTCCTCGTTGATCTGAATCGACCGGTTCGCCATCTTGATCACGAGACCAGTAAATCCAGCATCGCTCACCAAAATATTCGTCCCTGCGCCCACGATCACCCAATCGATCTCGTGCACGATCGCAGTCCGAACAAGCTCAACAACTTCCTCGGAAGTCTGAGCAGTAGCAAAATACTTCGCCGGTCCACCGATCTTGTAATGCGAGTGACCGGACATCGGCTCGTCGATCTTGAGATCTTTGGAGACGATGCTTTCAAGTTTTGCAGTTAGTTCTGTGTTCATACCAACTCTCTCGCCAAATTATCAATCGATCCTGCCCCGGCCATCAACAACACATAATCTTTCCTCACGACTTTCTCGAGTGCAGTTCGAGCTTCCGCGAGATCCTTTGCAAATATCACTTCACGAACCACGCCTCGTTGCTGATCTCGTTTCTTGATCGCTTCAACTAGATCCAAGCTCGATGATCCTGAACTGTTCTCGTTCCTCCCTGCTACATCGTAAATCTCAACGAGCACGACTTCATCCGCATCATCCATCGATTCTACAAACTCATTAAAAAGTCCGCGCGTTCGTGCGTGCTGATGTGGTTGGAAACAGAGTACTATTCTGCGATCTGGCAGGAATGTCTTTGCGCCTTCCAATAAACTCGCCACCGCTGTTGGGTGATGAGCATAGTCCGAGTACACATCGGCATCCTGAAACTTGCCGAGCTTCTCGAATCTTCTCCAGAGTCCTGGGAAAGCCTCCAACGAAGTCTTGATAGTCGCACTCGGCACATCTAACGCATACGCTGCCAATGCGGCAGACATCGCGTTTGCAACATTGTATTCTCCAGGTAGCGGCAGGTGAACATCTCCAATCTCAATGCCCTGCATGTAAACATGAACGAACTGATCTCCTGGCAGCGCCTCAACAACTGTGTGGAACTCACCTTCGTCTCCGTACGAGATCATTCGAATGTCCGCTCTTGTCTCCACAATCTCGGATACCAGAATTCGAGATTGCTCGTCGTTCTTATTCCAAACCAACACCCCTCCCTCAGGCAGCTTCTCTACAAACTCCTTCATTACAGATCGAACATGATCAACGTCCTTGTAAAAATCAGGATGATCGAACTCAATATTTGTCAGGACGATGATATCCGGATCCAAATGCAACATATGCGCCTGATACTCACACGCCTCAGCAACAAACAGGTCACTCTTCCCTACCTGAAGGTTTCCATATTTCAAACCAGGCACTTGCGATCCGACTACAACCGTGGGATCAAGCCCGGCCTCGATCAGAATATTCCCAAGTAAAGCAGTCGTCGTCGACTTGCCGTGCGTTCCTGTTACTGCGACGAGCTTGTGATCTTTCGATACTTCCCCGAGAAACTCGTTATACACAACTTCGCGCGCATCCAAATGCCGTCCACGAATCCGTTCCTCGTCATCTTCCGGGACTGCGCCCGAATACACAACAAGCTCAACGTCTTTCCCTATCTTGTCTGGATGACTTCCAAGCCACACCTGAATATCCGCGTCTCGACACGACTGAACAATCACGGAATCGTTCAAATCGGATCCAGAAACATAAACACCCTGGGACTTAAGCAACTTCGCCATTGCGGAGATTCCTATGCCTCCAATACCAATAAAATGTACCCGCTTGTATGCATTCATAATGAAGCCAGAATAGCTTAGATTGCACGAAAAGTCGAGAAAGAGTACACTTTTCTCATGAAAAATATCCATTCCTTCGACCCAGAGGTGGCAGCATCTCTGGAGCTTGAGCTCAACCGACAACGCGACGGTCTTGAAATGATTCCGTCAGAGAACTTTGTTTCCGAGGCCGTTCTTGAGGCGCTCGGTTCAGTTACAACAAACAAGTATGCCGAGGGTTACCCCGGAAAGCGTTATTACGGTGGGTGTGAATACATCGATACCATCGAACAACTTGCAATCGACCGTGCAAAGAAAATCTTTGGCGCAGAACATGTGAACGTGCAACCACTGTCTGGAGCGCCTGCGAACATCGCGGCGTACGAGGCTCTTCTCGATCATGGCGATACAGTGCTGGGAATGGACCTGAGTCACGGCGGACATCTCACACATGGTCACCCAGTTACGCAGTCATCAAAGATCTACAACTTTGTTCGATACAAAACTAACGCCGAAGGCAAGCTCGACCTGGACAACTTGCGAGAGATGGCAATCGAGCACAAGCCAAAGCTCATTCTCGTAGGCTACTCAGCATACTCACGCGAGATCGACTTTGAACGTGTACAAGAGATTGCAGATGAGGTTGGTGCAATGACGATGGCAGATATCGCGCACATCGCGGGGCTTATCGCGGCAGGAGAAATGAACAACCCCGTTCCAATTTTCGATATCGTTACAACAACCACACACAAAACATTGAGAGGACCTCGTGGTGGAATGATCATGTGCAAGAAAAAGCACGCAAAGGCTGTCGACAAAGCAGTGTTCCCTGGATTGCAAGGTGGGCCACACGAGAATGTGATCACAGCAAAGGCGATCGCGTTCAAAGAAGCGATGCAACCAGAGTTCAAGGAATACGCAAAGCAAATTAAAGCGAACGCAAAGGTTCTCGAAGTCGAGCTCGGTTCCCGTGGTTTTAAGCTCATGTTCGGCGGAACAGATAATCACCTTCTACTGATCGACGTCACACCAAAAGATGTGACTGGTCACGAGGCTGAGACAGCGCTCGACAAAGCCGGCATCACCGTTAACAAGAACATGATCCCGGACGATCCTCGCAAACCGCTCGATCCATCGGGAATCAGACTTGGAACTCCCGCACTTACAACTCGAGGCATGAAGGAAGACGAGATGCGCAAGGTTGCAGACTGGATCGACCGTGCGATATCTGCTCGAAACGATGATGACGAGCTCAGCAAGATCAAAGCCGAAGTTGAAGAGATGACAAAGAATTTCCCATTATACGAAAAACTCAGTTATACAGAGTAATGACCCAATATATCAATGGGCGTGAGATCGCGAAGAGCATTCACGAGGAGGTGAAGGACGAGATTGAGCACAAGAGACTCGATCCCGGACTCGCAGCTGTGTTGGTCGGCGACGATGAAGCGTCACATATTTACGTGAGACTAAAGGAGCGTGCTGCAAAGCGCGACGGTATTCGTTTTGAAAGATTCCATTTACCGGATACAACACATCAAGGAGAGCTCATTTCGCTGATCGAGGAGCTTAACAATCGTAAAGACATTCATGCGATCCTAGTTCAGCTACCGTTGCCAAAACAGATCGATGCCGATGAAGCGATACTGTCGATCGATCCCATCAAAGACGTGGACGGCTTCCATCCAGTTAACGTGGACCGATTCATAGCGGGACAGTCCGCAGTGCCACCAGTGCTGACACAAGCGATCGTATCCATGCTCGAATCTACAAAAGAAAAGCTCGCTGGTAAACATGCGATCGTTATCGCGAACTCTCCGGCACTATTTGCCCCACCTGTCGCAACTGCCCTGGAACCACTACAGGTGACAACCGATTGGAGCAGGGTCGATGCACCTGAATACAAAGAGCGACTCAAAGCAGCCGACATTATAATCGTAGCGCTCGGTCAGCCTGGCGCGATATCGAAAGACATGATCAAAGAAGGTGCGATTCTGATAGATATAGGAACGAGTAAAGTCGACGGCAAAGTGATCGGAGACGTGAGCCCCGACGTAGACAACTACGCGGCGTGGCGCTCACCGAGCCCTGGAGGCATTGGACCCGTCACAGTCGCGACGCTGATGAAGAACGTGCTCACTTGCTACAACAAACAAGAAAACAGGCTCTAGGCCTGTTTTTTCTTTAAAGGTTTTGCTCTTTTCTCGGGAGGGGGCACATCCATGAGGTTTGGACTCCTCGCCAATCTCGGATGCTCATTAGTAGTCAAATAAGCCGCAACAAACAGGGTGATGATGCTAAGACTGTAACCAGAGATTGTGAATATTCCCAAATCGCTAAAAGTTCCATCGTACATAAATACGAATATCAGCCCATCTACTATCATCATCAATCCCATCCACACTGCGATCACCTCAATACGTTCTCGCCACGACAAGTCCGGAACTCCCTTGAAATATATAAGGCTACAAACAAATGTGATAAAGATCGATAGTACGAATCCC